>NZ_RZRY01000432.1:0-5494 GCF_003998035.1 Mesorhizobium sp. M2A.F.Ca.ET.039.01.1.1
CTCTACTCATTTTTTGCGAGCCTTTGCTTTCCGTTATCGGCCGTCTCGCATGTAATCTCGACTGAACCGTGGCGGCTGGCAAAATTGAGAGAAACTCTTTTGCCTCCGACGAATGCGGCCACAGGTGGCAACCGGCAATGCGGTCGCGCCGAACAGCCCACCAAGAATGATTGAGGCGGCGACGAGCGGCACATCCCAGAATCTACGGCCAAAACTTGAATAAAGCGCTTAAGCGGAAAATCCGCTTCAAGCTGGCGCTTGCGGTCGACGATGTCGTCGGCCGAGATCGAGATCCAGCGCAAGGGTTAATCGCTGCGCATAATCTTTGCCGGCTGCATCGAAAGCTTTTCGAGCAGCTGGTGGATGGGCCTCACCACGTCAATACCCTGCAGACAGGCGTCCATCGCTGCCTTTCCGTTTTCTCGGTCTGACGATGAAGATCATGCAGCAGGATAGCGGCAGCATCACTAACATTGAACACGATGCGCTCTGAGCTATGGCGGCTAACCCGAACACGACCCGCTTCTCAAATCTGCTAAATCTCGACGCAATGCCGTCTCGACGTACCCCGCGCCTGGCCATTGCCTCAAACGTCGCCGCGAACACCCGCTCCTTCTCCTCCCGAAACCAGCGCCGGCGCCGCTCGACCGACGTGATGCTTCGTCACAGGGCTACTGCCAGTGCTTGCACAAGGATTTGCGGCCTTCAGCCTACCTGAGCAAGGCGGCCGTCCCCGTCGAGATTCGAGACAACCAGGCCATCGCCGCCAAGGTGCCGGTCTTGCTATTCGAGTACCTGCTTCTGACCAAACGGCTTCGCAGCAATGCCAGGAATGTCGTCAATCCGGACAGGTTTCCCGATCAAATAGCCCTGAGCTTCATCACATCCGACGCGGCGCAGACAGTCGAGCTGTTCGGGAGTTTCGACGCCTTCGGCCGTCACCTCAATTCGAAGCTCATGCGCCAACTCAACCAATGATCTCACAATCGCGGCGCAGTCCGCATCGGTGAGCAGATCCTGGACAAAAGATCGGTCGATCTTGAGCCGCGAAAGAGGCAATTTCCGAAGATAAGTGAGTGATGAATAGCCAGTACCAAAATCGTCAAGAGCAACTGTTACGGACAGCGAACTTAACGATTGTAATAACGAAATTGTTTCTTCAAAATTCGAAATTAGAACATTTTCTGTAATCTCGACCTCCAGTCTCCGGGGCTCCAAACCGGCTTCAGCCAAGGTCTCTAAAATTCCATCTAGCAAGGCTTTGTTTTTAAGCTGCACTGCCGACAAGTTGACGGAGACCCGCAAGTCGCGCGGCCAGCGCGCAGCCGCCGAACAAGCCGTTTTGACAGCCCAGTGTCCGATGGAGTGAATCAAACCCGTTTCTTCGGCGATAGGTATGAACTCCGAGGAAGGGATCGCGCCAAGGGTCGGATGCTGCCACCGCAGAAGCGCTTCAAAACCTCGGATGCGATCGCTCGCGAGATCGAGAAAGGGTTGAAATGCAAGCCAAAGCTGGTCACTGGCGAGCGCAGATGCAAGATCGCGTTCAAGGGCATGGCGCCTTGTGGCAGCTTCATCGTCGTTTGCGCTGAAAAACTGGATGGAACCCGTCCCCAGCGTCTTGGCCCTGTGTAGCGCGGTGTCGACGCAGCGCAGGAGTTGATTGGCATCCAAACCATCAGTGGGCGCCAAGGCGATACCGATAGAGGCCCTGCAATATATTTGGCGTGCTTCAATCATGAAAGGGGTGCGCATGCCATCTATGATCTGTTGGGCTAAGGACCTGATTTGATCTGGCCTAATATCGCACGTGACGATTATAGCAAATTCGTCGCCCTCCAATCTCGCGATGCCATCGCTCTCCCGCGTCGATTTCCGAAGTCTCGCAGCCACTTCGACCAAAAGGGCATCCCCTATTGCGCGGCCAAAGCGATCGTTCACCTCGTCGAAATTGTTAAGATCGAACAAGAGTAACGCAAAGTGCTGGTCAAACTGCTTTGCGTCCACCAACGCGTTTTCCAGCCGCTCGTTGAAGCTGAACCGGTTTGGCAAACTCGTTAGAACATCCCTGCGAATGGCATTTTCGCTTTCCGCTTGCAGAATGCAGCGTCGGGTAAATTCGGACGCGTGAGCAAGCACGGCACGAAACAGCGTGATGGCGTAGCTCACCATCAGGATTGCGACGGGCACATTGACGGCTCCATCCAGCCACACAATCGCAACCGCTGAACCGACGAAAATCGGCAGCGTATACGCGATGGCCGCAATAGGAATCGTGGAAAAAGAAGCGGCACCGCCTGCGATCATGCCAGCGCTCAGGCAGGTAATGACAACCTGGGCGGCACTCGTTGCTCCTCCGAAGAACAGAACGGGAAGTGCACCCCACCAAGTGCCGAACAGGAAGGCGTTTCGCACCAGGTTTTGCGTTGTCCGGCGAGACACTGACCTTGGTTTGACTGACTGAAACGATGATCTCGCTCTTAGGCCTACGAACCCAGCGGCGGCGATGATCACACTCGCCCAGAGGATGGCTTTCGTCTGGTCGGGCGAGCCCCAAACCGCCATGACAAAAGTGGCCGCATTGAGTATATTCGCAACCATGCCAAGAAGCGTGCTGCGAAGCACGATACTGACCTGCTCCGCCCTGATGCGGCCGGCAAGCGGTTCGATCGTTGAGGGCCCGCCAAAAACACGCAGGTCTCCCGCCAGAAGGTCGCCGAGCCTTGCGGCAGACAGACGCTGCATCACTCCTTCACTCCCCCGCGGTAGAGTGGTCAGCTGCGTATTGGTCGGTCCCCTAACACCGAACAATTCTGAAAAAGTAAATTTCAACCGCAAATTTGGACAGCCCAGTTGGGAAGCCAGGGTTTCGGAAATTTCGAAGATAGTGAAAACGCGATGCTCCCTTAGGTCATCGCCGAGCTAGCCTGATCCAGGTTTTCGCAATTATGCCCCGTTAGCCCTTCGCCTTGTATTCGGTTAACCAAAAGAACCGCAGGCTTTGCTGCCAAACCACGCTGGCACAGAAAATCTACACTATGCGCCTTGAGGACCTTCGGCTTCCCCTGTCGGATCAGCCGGGCAGCATCGTTATTGTCCGGTAGCCCCCTGCAGCCATGCTGAGCTCTCACCCTTTGAAGGCTGGCAACTCGACGAGCCGTCCCGAGGTCCGGCAGACACAGGAGGCCTTCTCCACGATCATGTCAGCGCTGCGGGACGTAGGCGAGTTCGCTGTGGATCGCAGACATGCCGGTCTCGATCTGCTCGAAGGCGAAGCCGGAGATCCCGCCTTTCAAACGGCACCTGGCCAACAAGCAAGCGGGACGATCAGGCGGCCGCCTTTTTGCGGCTCCTCTTTACCGGTGCGGCCTGTTGGGCCTCATTGGGTTTTCTGCCGAGGCCCATGGTCTTCGCCAAAGCTGAGCGCGCGGCGGCATAGTTCGGGGCAACCATCGGATAGTCTGCCGATAGTCTCCATTTCGCCCGGTATTCTTCGGGCGTCAGACCATAGTGGGTCGCAAGATGCCGCTTCAGCGACTTGAACTTCTTTCCGTCCTCCAGGCTGATGATATAGTCCGGCGTGACCGACTTCCTGATCGGGACTGCAGGCTTGAGCTCCTCGGGCTTGGCGGCCGGACCGCCCATCGTGCCCTGCAACGCGGCATGCACGTGGTCGATCAGGGCCGGAAGCTCACCTACCGGGAGTGGATTGTTCGACACATAGGCCGACACGACTTCGGCGGTAAGCTCGATGAGGGCGTCAGTATTGTTTTCGGCTTCTTCTGTCACGCAATGCTCCTGTTTTGATAAACGGCGGCGGATCGGTTTTATTAATGATGGCAGCCACAGAATGCAATCAAAGTCAGGGCTCCCGTAGCACTGGGTCCCAAATTGCGGGCCGAGGCACACGATGGTTCTACCCTGATGCCGACAGCTTCCGGCAAAAAATCGGTCGGACCCGCCGAGGGGTTTTGCGGTTCATGAAACTGCTTTCGAGCAGAATGGGTTTCGTTTCGCCGCCTTTGACGGCCTCGAAAATCAACCTGCGCTGCGCATCTTCCCACAACCTCCCCTAGGCACCTGCGCCAAGGAGAAATCTTCGATCCAGCCCCTTGAACCGTCTCGGTCCGGACAGCACATTGCGATGGTTGCCGAGGAATGCTCGTGCAAAGCAGGGGTTCGCCAAGTGGGAGGAGCGCATGGATGCAGAGGACTTCGGGAGCCCTATTTTCGTGAAGCGTGCGACCTACATCGTCCAAGAGATTGCGAGCCTCGCGGACGCCATCGATTTCCTCAACGACTGGCCTGAGGATCAAAGAGATATGACCCACCAGAGCGCCCTTGAGGCCTGCTATGACGCAGAGGAAGGGCACAAACCGTTAAGCGCCGCACACCATGGTTTTATCGATTTCGCCAGGCAGGTCGCCATCCTGGAAGATCCAATCTCTGCCATGCAGTGGATCGCCGCCTGCAAGAAGCGGCGCGCGTAGGGACGGGTGGATTGTAGCCAAACTTGGGGGTATTCCGTTCAGATTTTCACCGAGCGCGGACAAGGGCGGAAGAATCTCCATCATCGCTGGTAATTCCGGAAAACCGGGATGACAGTGCTTATGGCGATCGGATAGCCGCCGAGGCATCGAGTTGGGCTTTCGGGTTATTCGCCTGTTTCTGTCTCCTGGGTTGAGGCATAAAGCTGGGCCGAGCGGACCTTGCCGCACGACCGAGGGGAACGGTGAGTTGAGCAGATTTGAGCGGCCGGTCGTTGTCCAGCTGAGCCGCCACGCCGCGGAGCGCGTCGTGTTCGATGTCAATGACGCGGCCACGATCTTGCTGCGGGATCTCACGCGTGAAACGGAAAAGCGCAAGGCAGCGATGGACGCGTGTCTGCGCGTGTTGCGCGGTGAGAGCCATCCACCGGCCGCCCGCAGAGCTTTCGTCGCGGCCGCGCTTGAAGCAAAGATCCTGCGCGGCGATTGAAACTTGCGGCGCCCATTTGCGTCACTCCCTCTCTCCATTGCGATTGCCAGCGCCATGATCGCGCCTGGCGTAAGCCGAGCGATTGCGCGCTAGCTCCGTCGGGCCAGCAGCGAGCGCGGTTCTGCTTTCAAGGCGTCGCAATTCGGGTGCGCGGCTGAGCAGGCGCCGTTGGCTTGGCGTCTTCGGGCCGTGTCGTGGTTGCGACCTCTGAGGATCGCACGGGTTCGCAGGCTCACGGCAGCAAGCTCACCTGAACAACCAGCCAGCTGCGGCACAGAGCCTCGGCGTTCATCCAGTTCGCAAGATCGGCATGCACCGGCGCTGTCCATCAGGAGCAACCCAACCCCGCTCTTCTGCGATGGCTTTCCTGGTCCTGTTCCGGATCTTCCACGATCAACCCTCAAGGGGTCCGCTAGCTGTGAGCTTTCGGGAGGTTGTCCATTCGGACCGGACCGAGGAGACTGGAGTTACCACGCTTCAGCATCCATCGGAGGATCCGAATGAACATCCATAAGAA
>NZ_RZRY01000433.1:0-5491 GCF_003998035.1 Mesorhizobium sp. M2A.F.Ca.ET.039.01.1.1
AGTCAGCGCCTTCTCGCGATCCCAGTCGGCGCTCACCATAACCACCACTTCCAGCTTGCCCTCGACCGCCTGCTTGAAGCCCTTGATGCGGGCGTTCGAGCCGACGTCGCCGACGATACCGGCAATCAGCGCCACCTTGGAGCCTTTCGGCACCAGCTTCAGCATCTCCTCGCCGGCCAGCGCGCCGGCGGCGACGTTGTCGGTGCCGATATAGGTCGAGACGGCGAAGCCCGCGGCCTTGGCCTGTTCGGCATCGATGGTCGAGTCGATGTTGACGATCGGCTTCTTCTTCTGGGCGACCGGCACCAGCGCCTGCACCAGGTTGGAGACGCTGATCGGATTGACCAGGTAGCAATCGTAATCCTGCAGGGCCATGGCTGTCAGCTTGTCGGCCTGCCCCGTCGCATCGCCCATATTGGCGGCCGCCTGCACGGTGACACCAACGCCGTCGGCCTTGGCCTGTTCCTCGATGCCCTTCTGCATGGTCTGGAAGAACGGATTGTCGAGGCCTTTGACGATCGCCGCGACCTTGGCGTCTTCGGCTTGCGCGGGCACGGCAAGCGGCGTGGCAAGCAGCCCAGCGCCGAGCGCCAGGCAATTGAACATGCGCATATATCTTCCTCCTCCGGATTTTTGATTGTCGGCTCGTTGTTCTGCGAACGGCATGGCTGACGAAACACACGCGAGCCCGGGGCTTGCGTTGGAAAGACAAGCTGGTGCGCGCACAAGGCGCCCGGTTCGGGTTTCTTTCATATCAGGCGTTGCTCCTCCCAGAGCGCTGATGATATCACATCAGCGTTATCGCATGTTTGGAAATAATTTTACGTACGTCAAGAATTAAAATGGAGCACAGTGCATTTTAATGGGCTCGGCGTCTGTGACGTGCCGCCATTGTGTCTTTAGCAGACGGAGCTCCGAAGACCACGCTTGCGCTCGACCAAAGCGATCGAACCGGCGATCATCGACGACCACACGGTCCGCTGTTCGGAAATGGCTGCTCGTGGCTCGCCGGCTATTTCGCCTGGGGGAGCGACGGCTCCGTCTCGTCCATCATCTGTTTGACGGCATCGGCTGACCTGCGCATCTCCGCTTCGTCCATGGCCCAACCGGCGAAGCGTTCCAAAAGGGCGGCGAACGTCACAAGGTCCTGCTCATTCCACTGCGTCAGCGATCCAGCAAAAATCCGCCATTTGGTCTGGCGCACCGCCGTCACGAGGCGCTCGCTCTTGGCGGTGAGCTTGAGGCAAATTCGCCGGGCATCGAGCTGCGATGCGACGCGGAAGGCGTAACCGCGCTCGACGAGATCCGCGGAGATGCGACTGGCACGGGAGGGATCGATTCCCATGCGCTCGGCGATGACGCCGACCGTCACCTCGTCCTGCGGGGTGTCGCTGGCGACCGCGCTGAGCGCGATGATCGCATCGAGATGACTCAATTCCAGCGAGGGGTCGATGCGGGCCAGGATCAAACGGCCGAAGTCCCGGCGCTGGACCGAGCGGCGCACCTTGCTCATCACCGCATCGATGGCCGCCACAGCCCCGGCTGCCGCTTCGGACAGGCCATGGCCGCGCGCCAGATCGGCGAGATCCTGATCGCCTCGCGTCTGGCACAGGTTGGAAAATCGGTCCGGCTTGCCCGGCTCGGCATCGTTGCTCATCCCGCAGCGCGCTAGCAAAAATATATGCCGATGTCAATTGTATGCTAAATAGCATATATTTGACGTTGACATACATCTGCTGTGAGCACATAAACCGCGCCCTAGCCCTTGGAGATACGCGATGAGCCTTGACTCAACTCTTCCGGATGCGCCGCCCGTGGAGGCCGAAGCCAGGCCCGCTCTTACAACATTGATCGTCTATTGCGGTGCGCTGGTTGCCATGTTCATGGCCACCATCGACATGCAGATTGTCGTCACCGCCTTGCCCACCATTGCCGGAGAGCTCGGCAACCTGCATCTGTTTGGCTGGGTGGGTGCCGCCTATCTGCTCTCTACCGCCGCGGTCTCGCCGTTCTACGGCAAGCTTGGCGATATGTATGGTCGCAAGAATGTCGTCCTGACGGCCATCGGCCTGTTTGTGCTGGGCTCGCTGGTCTGCGGCATGGCATGGTCGACGGAGAGCCTGATCGCCGCTCGCGTGCTCCAGGGCATCGGCGGCGGCGGCCTGATGGTTTCCGCCTTCGCCATGATCGGCGAATTGTTCTCGCCGCGCGACCGCGCCAAGTACCAGGGTTACAGTTCGGCGGTGTTCGCGCTGTCCTCGGTGCTCGGCCCGTTGGCCGGCGGCTACATCACCAGCCTGTTCGGCTGGCGCTGGGTCTTCCTGGTCAATCTGCCGATCGGTATTATCGTTATGGCGGTGCTGGCATTCGCCATGCGCAGCCGCTTCAACGAGAAGAAGCACCATGTCGACTATCTCGGCGGCGCACTGCTGGCCATCGGCACGACGGCCATCGTCTATTGGGGCTATCATGTGCTTGATCCCTCTGGGCCGGACACATTCACCTTCGTGCTGCCGCTGCTTGCGCTGGTCGCAATCATCTTGTTCATCATGGTCGAACGGCGGGGCGGGGAGCCGATTGTGCCTTTGCGGCTCTTCGCCATCTCGACGGTCAGCATCGTCTCGGGCGTCTCGCTGGTTGCCGGAACGGTGACGCTGGGCATGTTCTTCTATTTCGCCCTCTATATGCAGACGCTGACGGGTCTCAGCCCTGCCGAAGTCGGCTTCCTGTTCCTGCCGGCCTCGCTGACGTCGATGGTCATCTCGATCGTCGCCGGACGGGTCATTGCCGCAACCGGACGCTACAAATGGATGCCGGTGGTGGCGATGGGCATGGGTGGCCTGCTGATGATAGGCTTTGTCTTCACCGGCCAGCACACGCCGATCTGGGTGCTGGCGGCGATGATGGCTGCATTCGGCATCTCGATGGGCCTGCAGTTCCAGGTGCTGATCGTGGCGATCCAGGCAGCCGCACCCTTGCAGGACATCGGAGCGGTGACCTCGCTGATCACGCAGGCGCGCACGCTTGGCGCATCGCTGGGCCTGGCGCTGAACGGCGCGGTGATGATCTGGGCCTTGAACCGGCAGACCGCGCAGCTTCCCGCTGACGCCGCCGCCTTGCTGCCGCAGGGCTTGAACGGGCTCACCCCGCACATCGCTTCGAGCCTGCCCGCCGCGATCCGCGAGGTGGTGCTCGATCATTACTCCAGCGGCTTCAACGTGATGTTCATCTGGGTGGCGGCGCTCTACTTCGTCGCCATGGGGCTGACGCTGCTGCTGGAGAACAGGGAGATCCCGAAGCGGGCCTGAGCCGCCGAGCCGGACGGAACTCGGACAGATTGAAGTCGCGTCAGCGCCTTCCCGATTTCAATTGAAATCATCCGGCTCTGGCGCCGGCCGCTCCGCCGGCCCGGTCGCCTGTCTCCTGGTCCTGCACCATCGAAAGCGCCGTGCCCGGCTCGCCTTCCCACAGGATAAGGCTGGCAGCGCCCACCAGTCCGGCGCGGTCGCCGAGCTCGGCCGGCACGATCGGCACGTCGCGATAGGCCTGCATTGCCCGCTCCTCGATCGTTGCCCTGATCCCCGGGGCCAGCAGGTCGAAGCCGTTGGCGAGTCCGCCGCCCATGACGATCACCTCGGGCGAATAGAGATGCAGAAGGTTGGTAAAGCCGATGCCGAGCCATTTCGCCTCCGCCTCGACCAGGTCGCGCGCCGCCGCGTCGCCTGTCCGCGCGGCTTCGATGACATGCCGGGCCGAGACGTCGCCGTCATTGGAGAGCCGCCGCAACTGCGAGCCGTCGCCGGGCGCGGTGAGCCGCGTCGCCCGGCGCCCGAGAGCGGTGCCCGAAGCGACGGCCTCGAAGCAGCCGACATTGCCGCAGAAGCAGCGATCGCCTTCTCCGGTGATCGTCATGTGGCCGATCTCGGCCGCCAGGCCGCGCCTGCCGTGATAGATGTGACCGTCGGCGATCACGCCGCCGCCGATGCCGGTCGACACGGTGACGAAGACCAGCGAGCCGGCGCCGCGTCCGGCGCCGAAGCGCCATTCGCCGAGCGCTGCCGCATTGGCATCGTTCTCCAACCGCACCGGCAGGCCGAACTGCCGGCTCAAAATGTCGATCATCGGCACGTTGTGCCAGCCGGAGAGCGTCGGCGGTCCGATGACGATGCCTGCCTTGGGATCGAGCGGACCCGGCGCGCAGGCGCCGATGCCGATCACTTTGGCCTGCGGGTGGTCGTCCAGCAGTTTGTCGGCGAGCGCGATGATCCGGCCGATGACCGCCTCGGATCCTGCTTCGGTCATCGTCGGTTCCGAGACGCGCGCTACAACCTCGCCGCCGCGCCCGATCAGCGCGCCACGCAGCTCCGTGCCGCCGAGGTCGAAGGCTAGCGCAAGCGTGCTCATCAGGCGGCGGCCTTCAGTCCGTGCAGCCAGGCCATGCGCCGCGCGAGGTCGGGATCGCCAAAGGCGAGCGAGCCCAGCACCACAGTGTCTGCGCCTGCGGCGCGCAGCAGCGGCACCGTCTCGTGGCGTATGCCGCCATCGGCGGCAAGGATGATGTCGGCCTCGCGGCCGGCCTGTCGCATCAGCGCGCGCGCCTCGACCAGCCGCGGGCAGGCCTTTTCGGACAGGCTCTGCCCCTTGACGCCGATCGAGGTGCCGAGCAGCGTCACGAAGGCGACGTCAGGCAGGAACGGCTCGATAGCGTCGACCGGCGTTTCTAGCCGCAGCACCACGCCCGCCTCGGCGCCGAGCTCATGCGCCAGTTTCACCGCGCGCAACCCGGCCTCGCCGTTTTCGGCGTGGATGGTGACGAGGTCGGCGCCGGCCTCGATGAACTGGCGCGTCTGCGCCTCGACGATTTCCGCCTCGACCATCAGATGCACATGGATCGGTTTGGCGGTCAGCCTGGCGATGCGTGCCACCAGATCCGGGAAGAACAGGAAGCCGGGGGTGAAGCGGGCGTCCGCCACGTCGATGTGGTGCAGGTCGGCATGGGCTTCGATCCGCTTCAGGTCGCGCTCCATGTTGGCGAGATCCGCCGACCAAAGCGAGAATTCGCCGATGAGCCGGTTGCGCGGCAGCGCGGCTATGGCCGCGGGTCCGGAGAGAAGTTTGGCGATCATGACGGAATGAGGCTCCGGGCTTTCGAGTGGGAATGAAGGAAGAAGTTGATCTGCTCATGCAGCTCGGCGAAATGCTTCGCGCTGTCGCGCGCCTTGGGCGTTACTTTCGTGAAGGTCGCGCCGGGTATTGCCGCAGCCAGTGCATGGGCAGTCGACAATGGGTGCACGGCATCGATTTCGTTGCCGATGACCAGCGCCGGAATGTCGAGCGCGGCAGCGTCGCGTTCCGAAACGCCGGGTCCATCGCCGGCGATGTCGGCAAGCACCCGCGCGAAGGCTTTGGCGTCGGGCCGGTCGAAATAGCCATGCAGCGAAGCGAGATTGTCAGGCGCGTCGCGGTAGAGCCGCGTGGCGGTCTCGGATTG
>NZ_RZRY01000434.1:0-5484 GCF_003998035.1 Mesorhizobium sp. M2A.F.Ca.ET.039.01.1.1
CCATAGACCAGACCGGATCCGACATGGACGAGCCAGCAGTCCGGAGCCGTGTTGAGGATGGCATTGGCCACGTTGAGCGCGCCGTCCACGTGGATGCGCCACGTGTTTCGTGGATTCGCCTGGGCGGCATCGGGGGCCGCGACCGCCGCCAGGTGGATGACATGCGTTGGCCGATGACGGGCCATGGCCTCATGGACGGCGGCCGTATCCGTCACGTCCAGCTCTTCGACCTGGCCGAAAGCGGGGTGCGGGCCCCCATCCTTGGAGGTCGCGGCAATGACGACCTCAGGGCCGCAGATCTTGCGCAATGCCTCGCCGACATAGGGGCCGACGAAACCGTTGGCGCCGGTCATCAAAACGCGCATGCCGGCCTCACGAACCATGAAGCGTTGTCCGGATGCGGATGCGTGGCGGAACGCGGCGTCACAACGGCTTCCCTTTCAACGCCTGGCGGCTGCGTGGCGCGCGAGATCGGCGTCCACCATCTCGCGGATCATCTCTTCCAGGGAGATCGTCGCTTCCCATCCGAGCTTCGCCTTAGCCTTGGCCGGATTGCCGAGCAGGATCTCGACTTCCGCCGGCCTGAACAGGTCTGGATCGATGACAAGATGGTCGTTCATCTTCAACCCGACATGCTCGAAGGCGATCCTGCACATGTCGCGCACCGTCGTCGTCCTGCCGGTGGCGACCACATAGTCGTCGGGCTTTCCCTGCTGCAGCATCAGCCACATGGCGCGGACATAATCCCTGGAGTGGCCCCAGTCGCGCCTGGCGTCGACGTTGCCCAGGCGCAGCTCCCTCGCCAGCCCCATCTTGATGCGCGCGACGGAGTCCGTGACTTTGCGTGTCACGAATTCGATGCCGCGAAGCGGCGATTCGTGATTGAACAGGATGCCGCTCGAGGCATGCAGGCCGAAGCTCTCGCGATAATTGACGGTGATCCAATGGCCATAGGCCTTGGCCACCGCATAGGGCGAGCGGGGATGGAAAGGCGTGGTCTCCGACTGCATCGGCTCCTGGATAAGGCCGTACATCTCCGACGACGAAGCCTGATAGAAACGCGCCCCGGGCACTTCAAGACGCAGCGCCTCCAGCACATTGGTGACGCCGATGCCGGTGACATTGCTCGTCAGGATAGGCTGCTGCCAGGACGATTTGACGAAAGACTGCGCGGCAAGGTTGTAGACCTCGTCAGGCCTTACGTCGCGCATGGTTCGGGTCAGGCCCGACAAGTCCGTGATGTCGCCATCCACGATCCGCACGTCGTCCTCGATGCCCAGCCATTTCAGCCGCATCGTATTGACGTCGGCCGTGCTCGACCGTCGCGCCAACCCGTGGACTTCATAGCCCTTCGAAAGCAGGAGCTGCGCCAGATAGGCGCCGTCCTGCCCGGTAATGCCGGTTATCAATGCTGCTTTTGTCATCAATGGTCCGGTGATCGGGCGAGATGCAGGGCGCAAATCCCCATCGTTGCTGAATTGGCCGCTCTACGCCTGCGGCAACCGCCGGCACCGCTGTCATTATACAGCCCCGGCCTGATCCGCCAGTGCGGTATCCTGGGCCCGTTCCAGCGCCATTTCCACGATTTCGCTTGCCCTTTCATGGCTGGCGGCCTCGGCATAGCAGCGAAATTCGGGAGCGTTGCCGGAAGGCCGCAGATGGATGATCTCGCCGCTGGTCATTCGCGCTCTCAGACCGTCGGTCTCGTCTACATCCGCCACCGTGCCGAAGGGCGCCAGGAACCGCTGCAACGCGTCGCGGTCGGCGAGCTTGCGCATCAAGCTGCGCGATGTCTCGACCGGGAAGTTCTCGAGCCGCTCGCTGGCGCAGACCGGAAGATTCCAGGTTTCACGCAGGTTGGAGAGCGTTTTGCCGGCCGATGCCACCGTGCCCAGCACCGCCAGGATGGGCAGGAACGAATCCCGCGTCGGCAGCGCCGACAATATTTTGCCATTCACCAGGCCGTCGGATCCCAGCAGAACCCCGCCATTGGCTTCGAAGCCGACGACGATGCCGCCCGCCGCCTGCCGCGCGGCGTCCATTCCCTCGATGACGAAAGGCGATCCGACCTTCGTTCTCTTGACGCTGAACCCGAACGCTTCGGCTATGCCCGAGTTGGAGGTGACCGGCGTCACCACGACATCGGCCTTGAGGAAGAGCGCCGTGGCCAGCCCGATCAGGTCGCCGCGGAACAATTCGCCATTTTCGTCGATGACAAGAGGGCGATCGGCATCGGCATCGGCCGAGACCACCGCGTCGAGTTTGAACTCGCGCACCCAGTCCCGCACCATCGCCAGCGTTTCCTGGCTGACGGCCTCGGTATCGACAGGCACGAAAGTATCTGTTTTGCCGACGACGATCACATCGGCGCCGAAGGATCGCAGGACCTCGACCAGCAGCTCCGCCGCAACGGTGCTGTGCTGGTAGACGCCGAGCCTCATTCCGGAAAGGGCGCCAGGGGGCAGAATTGCCTCCACACGGTCTCGAAAGGCCGCGAGCGCCTGTTCATGGCCGGCTTGCCTGTCCGCATAGGTCGGCGGCCAGGGATATTGATCGGACAGCTCCGCGACAGAAAGGGTGATCGCGGCCTCGTCCGCCTTGTCGATCTCGCCCTTCGGTCCATAGAACTTGATGCCGTTGCGGTCGGCGGGGATATGCGAGCCGGTCACCATCAGCGCCGCGGCGTTGTGCCGGCGGGCATAAAAGGCAAGCGCCGGTGTGGGGATCGGACCGCAATCGACCGGCTGGAAGCCGGATGCGGCCAGCGCCGCCATGCAGTCCTGTGCGATCGCCGGGCTGCTGTCGCGCAAGTCCCGGCCCACGAAGACCTTGCCTTGCTGATATCCAATCGCCCGCAAGCGCCGGGCGAAGCCCTCAGTGTAAAGTCCGCTTGGCCTTCCGGCCAAATCGGAAGCCAAACCCCGGACACCGCTTGACCCGAATTTCATCAGCCTGCTTTTGCTGTTAGAAGGTTGCCGCTGCTCATTTGAATGAGCCCCGCGGCCCACTGCCTGTCAACAGCAAAAAACCTCGAAACCCGCGTCCTTTCTAATGTCCCCACACCGCCAGTTCGTTGCCGGCCGGATCGGTGAAGTGGAACCGTCTGCCGCCGGGGAAGGAAAAGATCGGCTTGACGATGGTGCCCCCGGCGCTCTCGACCGCGTCCAGCGTCTCCTCGAGGTTTTCGGAGTAGAGCACGGGCAGCGGTTTGGCCGGCGCTTCCCCGGCATCGGCCTGGAAACCGCCATCGAGCCCTTCGGCGAAAGCGGAATAGGTCGGGCCGTAGTCGGTGAACGACCATGAAAAGGCGGCGCTGTAGAAGGATTTGACGCTGTCCAGCGTGCCACCTGTCGCCGGCAGTTCCAGATAGTCGAGTTTCCCGTTGAGTTTCATCACGCTACTCCACTATGTTCTCTTTATGTTCTATATCGCACCATGCCTCTCCGGCAAGTCTTTTTGACGCAGCTTTGCTTAATCGATTGTAGTGGCGGCGAGCGCTGCCGGTACCTTGCCTTTCGCACTGCAGCATCCTATCGCTCGGACCGGGGAAGCGGGGAACCGGGCCATGGTCCGGCTGTTTCTATCTTCCACGAACTGGAGGGCAAGCATGACCAAGTGGGTTTACACCTTCGGCGACGGCGCCGCCGAAGGCCGTGCCGGCGACCGCAATCTTCTCGGTGGCAAGGGTGCCAATCTGGCCGAGATGTGCAGTCTCGGCCTGCCCGTGCCGCCCGGTTTCACCATCACCACTGAAGTCTGCAACGCCTATTACGCCAACGGCCGGGCCTATCCCGATGGGCTCGAGGCGGATGTCGTCGCCGCTCTCGACCATATCGGCCGCATCACCGGCCGCCGCTTCGGCGATCCGTCGAAGCTGCTTCTGGTCTCCGTCCGCTCCGGCGCCCGGGCGTCAATGCCCGGCATGATGGACACCGTGCTCAATCTCGGCCTCAACGACGAGACGGTCGAGGCTTTGGCCGCCGATTCCGGCGATGCGCGCTTCGCCTATGACAGCTACCGCCGCTTCATCCAGATGTATTCCGACGTCGTCATGGGCCTCGATCACGAAGTGTTCGAGGAAATCCTCGAGGACCAGAAGGCCAGCCTCGGCCACGAGCTCGACACCGAGCTGACGGCCGCGGAATGGCAGGGCGTCATTTCGCTCTACAAGGCCAAGGTCGAGGAAGAGCTTGGCAAGCCGTTCCCGCAGGACCCGCACGAGCAGCTCTGGGGCGCGATCGGCGCCGTGTTCTCGAGCTGGATGAACAGCCGCGCCATCACCTATCGCCGCCTGCACGACATCCCGGAAAGCTGGGGCACGGCGGTCAACGTCCAGGCCATGGTGTTCGGCAATATGGGCGACACCTCCGCGACCGGCGTCGCCTTCACCCGCAATCCCTCGACCGGCGACAGGCAGCTCTATGGCGAGTTCCTGGTCAACGCCCAGGGCGAGGACGTGGTGGCCGGCATCCGCACGCCGCAGAACATCACCGAGGCGGCGCGTATTGCCGCCGGCTCCGACAAGCCGTCGCTTCAGAAGCTGATGCCCGACGCCTTCCAGGCCTTCGTCGACATCTCCGACCGACTGGAAAAGCATTACCGCGACATGCAGGACCTCGAATTCACCATCGAGCGCGGCAAGTTGTGGATGCTGCAGACCCGCTCCGGCAAGCGCACCGCCAAGGCGGCGCTGAAGATCGCCGTCGAGATGGCGAGGGACGGCCTGATCACCAAGGAGGAGGCGGTCGCCCGCATCGATCCGGCATCGCTCGACCAGCTCCTGCACCCGACCATCGATCCGAAGGCGGCGCGTGATGTCATCGGCATGGGCCTGCCGGCCTCGCCCGGCGCCGCCACGGGCGAAATCGTCTTCTCGTCCGCAGACGCCGAGGACGCCAGGGCTCAGGGACGCAAGGCGATCCTGGTGCGCATCGAGACCAGCCCGGAGGACATTCACGGCATGCATGCCGCCGAAGGCATCCTCACCACGCGTGGCGGCATGACCAGCCACGCCGCGGTGGTGGCGCGCGGCATGGGCAAGCCCTGCGTGTCGGGCGCCGGCTCGCTGCGCGTCGACTACAAGGCCGGCACGCTGGTCTCGATGGGCCAGACCTTCCGCAAGGGCGACGTCATCACCATCGATGGCGGCAACGGACAGGTACTGAAGGGCGCGGTCGCCATGCTGCAGCCGGAGCTTTCCGGCGATTTCGCCGCCATCATGGAATGGGCTGACGCCGCGCGCCGCATGAAGGTGCGCACCAATGCCGAAACGCCGCTCGACGCGCGCATGGCGCGCTCCTTCGGCGCCGAGGGCATCGGGCTTTGCCGCACCGAGCACATGTTCTTCGACGGCGACCGCATCGTCGCCATGCGCGAGATGATCCTGGCCGATACCGAAAAGGACAGGCGCTCAGCGCTCGATAAGCTGCTGCCGATGCAGCGCTCGGACTTCCTCGAGCTGTTCGAGATCATGGCCGGCCTGCC
>NZ_RZRY01000435.1:0-5477 GCF_003998035.1 Mesorhizobium sp. M2A.F.Ca.ET.039.01.1.1
GGTGGGACGATCCGGACAAGGAAATCGCCGAGATCCGCGAGCATATGGATTCGGTCTCGGTGGAGCCGCTGATCGTCGAGCTCGACGGCAGGCCGATCGCCTATCTGCAGAGCTATGATCCGCATCTGGAGGACGACCATCCTTACGCCGACCAGCCCTTCGGCACGCTGGGCGTCGATCTTACGATCGGCCCGCCGGAGCTGGTCGGTGTCGGCCATGGCTCGGCAATCCTGAGCCAGTTCGTCGAGGAACTGTTCGGGGAAGGCGCGCCGCGCGTCATCATCGACCCGCATCCCGACAACGGCCGCGCCATCCGCGCCTATGAGAAGGCCGGCTTCAGGCCGATCGGCCACAGGCATTCGCAATATGGGGACGTCGTGCTGATGGCCGTCGATGCGGACGAAGACGACGATGAAGATCTGGGGGACTGACGAATGACCGCGCCTGAGGACAAGACTCTTTCCGCCTATGAGGACAGCTGGCGCATGGGCCTGCTGCTGGTGCTCGCCTTGATCGTGTTCCAGGCGGGCACCCTATACGGCATGGGGCATCCGCCGATCTGCACCTGCGGCTACGTCAAGCTCTGGCACGGCGTGGTCAACAGCTCGGAGAATTCCCAGCACATCGCCGACTGGTACACCTTCTCGCACATCATCCACGGCTTCCTGTTCTATGCGCTGGCCTGGGCGCTGTTCCCGCGCTCGCCGGTCGGGTTGAGGCTCGCCTTCGCCGTCCTCATCGAAGGCGGCTGGGAGATCCTGGAGAACAGCCCCTTCATCATCGAGCGCTACCGCGCCGGCACCATCTCGCTGAATTATTACGGCGATTCGATCATCAACTCGGTGTCCGACACGCTGTTCATGGTGCTGGGATTTGTGATGGCGCGAAAGCTACCTATATGGGTGATCGTGGCCCTGGCGCTCATCTTCGAGCTCGGCACGGGCTACATCATCCGGGACAATCTGACGCTCAACGTGATCATGCTGCTGCATCCGTTCGAGTCCATCAGGCAGTGGCAAAGTGGAATTTGAGTAATATGAGCACCTTTTCTCCCCGCGAAATCGTTTCGGAACTCGACCGCTTCATCATCGGCCAGAAGGACGCCAAGCGCGCCGTGGCCATCGCCTTGCGCAACCGCTGGCGCCGCCAGCAGCTGGAAGGCCAGATGCGCGAAGAGGTGATGCCGAAGAACATCCTGATGATCGGCCCGACCGGCGTCGGCAAGACCGAGATCTCGCGCCGCCTGGCGCGGCTCGCCGGCGCGCCCTTCGTCAAGGTCGAGGCGACCAAGTTCACCGAGGTCGGCTATGTCGGCCGCGATGTCGAGCAGATCGTGCGCGACCTCGTCGAGGTCGCCATCGGCCTGACCCGCGAAAAGATGCGCGAGGATGTCGCCGCGCGCGCCCAGATCAACGCCGAGGAGCGCGTGCTGGAAGCCCTGGTCGGCAAGACGGCGAGCCCGGCCACGCGCGATTCTTTCCGCAAGAAGCTGCGCGACGGCGAGCTCGACGACAAGGAGATCGAGATCGAGGTGGCCGACACCGGCAATGGCGGCATGCCAGGCTTCGAGATCCCCGGCATGCCGGGCGCCAATGTCGGCGTGCTCAACATCAACGACATGCTGTCGAAGGCGATGGGCGGCCGCAGGACCAAGACCCGCAAGACGACGGTGCGCGATTCCTACGCGCTGCTCGTCAACGACGAGTCCGACAAGCTGCTCGACCAGGACGAGGTCGTGCGTCGCGCGCTGGACTCGGCCGAGAACGACGGCATCGTCTTCCTCGACGAGATCGACAAGATCGCGGCCAGGAGCGACATTTCGGGCGGCCCGTCGCGCGAGGGCGTGCAGCGCGACCTGCTGCCGCTGGTCGAAGGCACCACGGTCGCGACCAAATACGGGCCGATCAAGACCGACCATATCCTGTTCATCGCTTCCGGCGCCTTCCACGTCTCGAAGCCGTCAGACTTGCTGCCGGAATTGCAGGGCCGCCTGCCGATCCGCGTCGAGCTGCGCGCGCTGGAGAAGGCGGATTTCGTCCGCATCCTCACCGAGACCGAGGCCAGCCTCATCAAGCAGTATATCGCGCTGATGAAGACCGAGGGCGTCGAGCTGAGCTTCACCGACGACGCCATCGATTCGCTGGCCGGCATCGCCGTCGACCTCAACGCCAGCGTCGAGAACATCGGCGCACGGCGCCTGCAGACGGTCATGGAGCGCGTGCTGGACGAGATCTCCTACGACGCGCCGGACCGCAACGGCACCCAAGTCGTCATCGACGCCGCCTATGTCGAGAAGCATGTCGGCGACCTGTCGCGCAACACCGACCTGTCGCGCTTCATCCTGTAGCTCCGCCGCCGGCGGCAGCTATCCTTCCTTCTCGCTCGTTGGCGCATGGGACGGATGTCTGCCGCGCCCAGCGCGGGTCTTGATTGGATGCTGGCCCAATGCTATCATTGCTCTCAATGAGAGCATGGAAGGCGTATGGCCGGAAATCTGCACGTCCGCAATCTGGATGACGACTTGATCGCCAAGCTGAAGATGCGTGCCGCCCGGCATGGGCGCTCGGCTGAGGCCGAGCACCGTGAAATCCTCAGGCAGGCGCTGGAAAATGAGAGCGAGCCCTCGTTCGATGAACTGGCCGCCCGGCTGCGGCGGCTCACCGCGCAGCGAAAGCAGACACCCTCCGAAGTGCTGCTGCGCGAAGGACGTGACGAACGGTGACGGAAACGCTCGTCGTAGACGCCAGCATCGCTGTCAAATGGGTGGTCGAGGAGGAGGGTACGTCTCTGGCACTTGGCTTGCGGCATGGTCGACGCTTCGCGGCGCCGGAACTGCTGATCGTTGAGTGCGCCAACATTCTCTGGAAGAAGGTCCTGCGCGGTGAAGTCAGTCGCGAAGAGGCGAAGATGGCCGCAAGCTTGCTGGAGCGTAGCGATATCGAATTGTTCGGCATGCGGGGATTGCTCGCCAAAGCGACCGAACTGGCGACGGATATCGGTCATCCGGCCTATGACTGCATGTATGTCTGCCTTGCGATGAGCCGAAACTGTCGCTTTGTGACCGCGGATGAACGCCTTGTACGAGTGCTGCACCAGAAGGCTCCCCGTGAAATCGCCAATCTCTGCATGACCCTGGAGCAGCTCTCAGCTGGCTCGGATTAATGCCGTTGACCGATATCCGCCGGCTCGGCAATTTAACGGCGGCTGATCTCTTGGTGACGGTCCTTTATCTAAAACCTGCAGTGTGGCCAGACGGTACCATCTGGCCGCCTTTCGATCCGGTTTGACCGCGCCTTCTCTCGACTCTGTCGTGCGCTTTTCCTAGTTTGCCGCGAATTCAAAGGCGGCGGCATGAAGAAATATATCCTGCTTTTTCTGGGCATCGCTTTGGCGGCGGCGGTGACGATCGCCGATGCCGCGACCATGGTGCCTCCGGGCAATCGCAACGCCGTGCAGCCGGACATTCCGGGCGCGTCCAGCCGGCGCACCCAGGCAACCAACACCACCTTCCAGGCCAAGTACCGTAAAGTCTACGCGTTGCTGCAGAACGATGCCGAGCTGCGCGGCAAGATCAGGAAGGTGGCGGCTGCCTACGGTATCGATCCGATGCATATCGTCGGCGCCATCGTCGGCGAGCACACCTACAATGTCGACGCCTATGACCGCCTGCAGACCTACTACGTCAAGGCGATGTCCTATCTGTCGAGCAAGCTGACCTTCGCCTATGAGGGCGAGGATGTCGGCGATTTCGTTCAGCGGCCGGAATTCAAGAAATGCGCCGGCATGGACGACAGCTACGATCTGTGGGAATGCCGCGAGCAGGTGTGGAACCATGCCTTTCGCGGCAAGACCGTCGGCGGCACAAGCTTCCCCAACGACCGCTTCGGCGCAACCTTCTTCCAGCCCTATTATGCCGGCCAGACCTTCGGTCTCGGCCAGTTGAACCCGCTGACCGCGCTGCAGATGAGCGATCTCGTGCACAAGGTCTCCGGCCTGCCGAAGCTTGATGTCGAGGATCCCAATGCGGTCTACAAGACCATCATGGACCCGGACCTGACGCTGCCTTACGTTGCAGCGACCATCAGGAAGTCGATCGACGCCTATCGCAGCATCGCCGGCTTCGACATCTCCCACAATCCGGGGCTTACCGCCACGCTCTACAATGTCGGCAACCCCGAGCAGCGCGCCTATGCGCTGAAGGCCGAGAACGACAGACGCCGCGCCGCCGGCGAACCGGAAAAGCTGCCCGAGGAGAACTATTACGGCTGGCTGGTCAACGACAAGCTGGACGAGCTGAAGGCGCTTTTCTAACCAGACCTCAAGCTGCCAGCAGCGACTTCAGCTTGACCGCCTGCGAGCCGAGCGCTTCCGGCGCCGGCTTCCCCCGCTTGGCGATCAGCATCTCCGCCAGGCGGATATCGCGCGCCACCGCATTGCCGGGGCCGATGCCGCTGGCGGCGACCAGCCTGCCGTCCTCCGCCAGATGGAACAGAATGAAGGCGCCGTCGTCGAGGTCGCGCCGCACGATGCTCTTGCCCTCGTCGGGAAGCCCGGCGATCTGCAAGGTCAGGCCGTACTGATCCGACCAGAACCAAGGCACGGCGCCATGCGCCTCGTTGGCGCCCATCATGTTCCTGGCGGCCAATGCGCCTTGTTCCTGGGCGTTGCGCCAGGCCTCCAGCCGCACGCGACGGCCGCCATAGATCGCCAGCGGAAACGAGCAGCAATCGCCGGCGGCGAAGATATCCGGGTCGGCGGTGCGCAAATGCTCGTCGACGGCGATGCCATTGTCGATCGCGAGCCCCGCTTCGGCGGCAAGCGCCGTCACCGGCACGGCGCCGATGCCGATCACCGCGAGATCGGCAACGATCCTTTGTCCGTCGGCCAGCGTGATGGCGACGTCCTTGCCGTCATCGGCAATCGCGGCGATCCCCTGGCCGGTGCGGATCGGGACGCCCTCGGCCTCATGCGCCTTGTGAATGATCTCCGCGATCTCGGCCGTCACGCCGCGCCTCAGGATGCGCGGCTGCGCCTCGATGACGGTGACCGTGGCGCCGAGCTTGCGCGCCGAGGCGGCAAGCTCCAGCCCGATGAACCCACCGCCGATGACGGCGATGCGCCTTTCCGCACCGAGATGGGCACGGATGGCGAACGCGTCGCTGAAGGTCCTCAGATAGACGCAGCGCGACCCAAGGCCTGGCATCGGCAACTGCCGCGGCACGGAGCCGGTGGCCAGCAGCAGCTTGTCGTAGGCAAGCGAAGAGCCGTCCGACAGCTGCACGATATGGGCCGCGCGGTCGATCGCGACGGCCCGGACGGAATGGATGTGCCGGATCGCGCGTTCGGCGAAGAGCTCCTCTGTGGCGATCGCCTTGATGCCCGGAGCCTCACCGGTCATCGCGTCCTTCGACAGCGGCGGTCGCTCATAGGGCAGATGCGGCTCGTCGCCGACCAGTGTCACCGGCCCGTCATAACCG
>NZ_RZRY01000436.1:0-5472 GCF_003998035.1 Mesorhizobium sp. M2A.F.Ca.ET.039.01.1.1
GGATATACAATTATATACAACAGGTTAGAATCGCGCCGTAAGTAAAATTTAAACCGACGCTCCACAAGGGAGATAGCTAGTCGTCTGAGGGTCAAAATGATCAACCTTCTATTTCCAATCTTGCTCTTTGCCCCTCAAGGGTCGGTGACCGCTCCCTACTTGGCGCAACCTCGGTTTACCGACCTCCCCATCTTCACCCTCTACCAACAGGCAACCCTAGTTGGAACGGAGGGGCGCCAGGAACGGGACCCAAATCAGAATCCAGAGCTAGAGAAGGCCCAGGGACGTGCCTACTGTCTGCTCACTCCTCCCAAGAAGGGAAGAGCTCCCTCTACCGACTTTATCAAGACGCACGGTACGATTTCCAACGCCGTCCTGGCGCTTAAAGAGGATGTGATTATTCTAAGCCGTCATAAGTTTGTCGAGCGCGACGGAAAGACTCCTTCGGTCAATTACCGAAACTGCTACTTTGAACACATCCAAAGTGGAGAAATGATTCCGTTTACGGACGTCGAATATCCTCCCAACCCAGGCTACAGAAAAAAGAACAGTAAATCCGAGAATGCCATTTGGGATTTCAACGACGACATCGCCGTCGCCCGTCTCATGCGGGCGCCCGCCGGCGGGAAGGCGATCCCACGCAAGAACATCACTCTCGAACGGAACATTTCTACGTCGATTACGATCATTTCCAACTATGCCGACAATTTCGAGGGGCACCCGAATGATGCACTTACCACCACGACCTGCAATTGGGTCGGGTGGTATAACCTTCCAGGTGGTTCCCTTTCTAATGTCGCGGCTACCGATTGCGACAGTGGCAGGGGGTCATCAGGCGCACAAGCCTACGCAACAACCCCCTTCTACGCTGACAAAAAGCTCTTTGGGATGATTCCCGGGGATACCGTCGAGCTACCGGACGGTGCGCAGCTGGATGTGAAAAAGCACGTGACTTACATTACGCGCTTCGGAAGGCTTGATGAAATCTACGAGAAGTTGGAATCGCGTCGAAATTAGACCAGCGGTTAGAGTCGCCCAAGGCCGCAAAGAGAATACGGTGGGCATCGAGGTACCGGCGCTCAGCCAAGTTCGGAATTAGATGGCAATTGCCGCTTCATGGATAGGGGCGGGTGTCCGTGGATGTAGGGGGCTTGGTGCTGCTGGGACAGAATCCGTATTATCAGGAAAGGCCGTTGCGGTATGAGCGATCCCTTGTCTGCGGGCAAGGTACGGCTTTGAACAGTGGGGCTTTCGAAGTATGGATATCCGGCAGTTAGCCGCAGTCACGGTTTTGCTTGGCGCTGGAGCAGCTGCCGCGGTTCCGCGCATTTCGGATAGCGATCCGAAGGAAGGGCCGCGCGAGCCTTGGAAGGCCGTATTGAAGGCCGACAACAAGGAAATCGCGGGCGTGCAAGCCCAGCTGCTTACGTTAGCGGCTGTGAGCCAGCACGACACCAGTACTCCGTTAAAGAGGTTCTCGCCACACAAGCTTCAAGCCTTCACCGCTGAAGAGCAGTTCGCACTGAACAAAGCCATTGGGAGATGCAATTGCTCGGTAACGTTGGATGAACAAGTTGCTGACAATTCCACCGACTGTACAATTGCCGGAACCAGCGGAACCAACATGGTGGTGTTGACCGTTGGACATCTAATTCGTGATGTACTTTCTCCGATTGGTGCAGCTCCGGAGAGTTTGCATTGCCAGTTTGCTAACAACTTTGGAGACGCGCCGGTACCTCTTTCTCTTGAGTTTGGCACATTTAGAATCGGCTCGCTATATAAGACGGAGAAAGCAAATGACAGGCTTGCTATTGCACTAAAATATCCGATAGATCACGCTATAGAAATACCTGTGCTTACTGTGGGCCGAACGTTCTCCAAGGGAGCGGCGATTTACGCTGTTTCGGCTGGTCTGCGTGAGCGGGTTGGAGGAAGAGATCTTGTCGCCCAGGAATGCACCGTTTACGAATCCAGCGCGAGTCGCCTTTTGACGGACTGCACATCTATAAAAGGTCAGGGCTCAGGCATGCCAAACCTGTTGCGCGATGAACAAGGACGATTAGTGTTGGTTGGAATAACCCAGGGCTCTTCGCTCCCTGACAAGGACGGTGAGCCTGCCATCGTCATCTCTGCTGACGGGAAAATTTCGCTGAATAATCTGACCCGCTCCGTGACCATGCGGTCCGCGGCCGTCGAGGACCTGTTGAAGGTCGAGCGAGAAGTGCTGCGAGATCGTCGCCGCGCGAACGGCACGACTGGCCAGCAGTAGTGTAGTCGCTACAGTTCGGGACAGTTAGCCCGATGTAGCGCTAATGTGGTTATTGGGCTTTTCATAGAGGACCTGTCAGCCAAGGTGGCGAGCGTGGAAATCTGGCAATTCATAGCAATCGCGATTTTGCTTTGCGCCGGTGCCTCTCTGCCAGCGTTCGCCCGATAAGCGAACATGACACCTCCACTCCGCTCAACGAGTTTAGGCCGAAGATGCTCCCGCCGATCACTGCAGCGGAGAAGGCGGCGCGAGAAAGGTGATCGACGCTGCAAATGCACCGTCGAAGCTGATGGAGGCGAAGCAGACTGCGTGATTGCGGGAACTCGTGAGACCAATTCTGTCGTCAACGGAGTGCACACCTGTTGTGGGATATGTTGTTGCCGAGCCGACAACTGCCACCCTCCCTGCAATGTAAGTTTGCAAACAACCATGGCGATAAGGCGGTTCCGTTGGTGTTCGAACCAAGAAGGGCCTGCGGGAGGACGATAGGCTAATTGTCCGGCTGAGGAAGGTAATACCTCATGCAAACGAAATCCCGATTTTGTCGCTCGGCTCGCAATTGCAACCTTGCGGTCATATATGCCGTCTCCGCAGGCCTGGGCTCTTGCAAGAAGTCGTCCGTGAAGAATGCGACTTCTCAGCATCAGTCGCGGAAGGGCGCACCGTTGGAGCGGGCTATACTAACTGAGCTGCGGCGTCAGGCTATTCGCGGCCGGAGGGGCGGCGTTGCTGTGGTTGCGAGCATCGCCAGGATGAAGGCGCACAAAAGCCCCAGCCAGTTGAGCAGGAGGCCGAAGTTGTAGCCGACGGCGGCGAGCACGGCGTTGTTGGCGTCGCCTTGGGCGAAGGCCAGGAAGTTGCGGCCCATGCGATGGTCGGTTTTGAGATGGCCGATGACTGGCTCGACGGCGGCCCGCCGTCGCAGCGCCCGCTTGACGGTCTTGGTGAGGCCGCGCCTGTAGCCGGCGACACGGACCTTGAAGGTCTTGTCCTTCGGGGCGTTGTGGCCACGATAGCCGGCATCGGTGACGACCTTGGAGAGGTTGACGCCGATCGTCTCCTCGATCGCTGGGAGGATGGTGGCCAGCGTGTGGCCGTCGTAGGGATTGCCGGGCAGCGCCTTGACGTGGGCGACGAACTGGCCGCCGCGGCTGCGCTTGAGGGTTGTGGCGACCGAGACCTTGACACCGAACTCATAGGGCTTGTGAGCTTTGCCCTTGCCGATGCACTCCACCTCCGGAGCGTGCAGGGAGTAGACCTTGCGGCCCCGCTCGCGCTGGCGCTGGTCCCTGACACGGCGGGCAAGCGACAACGACAGGCCGAAGACCTGCATCAGGCCCGGCTGCCCGGCGATCTTGCGGGCGATGTCGCGGATCACCGCGCCCAGCATGGTGCGCAGCCGCTTGAGCTGCCGGTTGGCGCGCTTGAATTGCTTGGCGTGGGCATAGCGCTGGTGCTTGATCAGCGCGAACTTGCCCACCCGCGCATAGGACTGGCGCAGCACGACGCCATGCTTCTTGGCCAGCTTGACCAGCCGCTCGCGGGCCCGCTGCATCAGCTTGGCGTCGGTCGGGAAGGTGATGGCCTTTTCCTGCACGGTGGTGTCGACGATCACCGCGCAGAAGTCGGCCGGCTTGGCCGCGCCCAGCCGGGTCGCCGCCGCCAGGCTCTCCTGCAGCAGCGCCGTCAGCCGCTCCTCGCCCATGCGCAGACGCCAGCGCGTCAGCGACGTGCGGTCGAAGACCAGGCGGTGCTGGAAGAACTCCTCGCCGCAGAACATCTGGTAATAGGGGTTCTCCAGCCAGCGCTCGCACAAGCCTTCATCGGACAGGTTGTGCATCGACTTCAGGATGGCCAAGTCCGCCATCAACCGGGTCGGCAGCGGCGGCCGGCCAGGGCCGTCGTCATAGACCTCGCCAAGCCGCTCTTCGAGAAAGCGCCAGTCGATCGCCGCCGCCAGCTTCACCAGCGCATGATCCATGTTGAGAATCTGATCGAGCCGAGCCCGCAACAGGTCGGTCTGGCCGCCGTCTCGTCGTTCCTTTGGCCGCATCGCGTGCTCCCTCGCGTCAAACCAGCCGAATCACGCGTACAGGCACCATTACAATTTGCCAGAAATCGCCCCCTAAGGCCACGATTTCCGGCAAACTAAAACCCAAAATCAGGGGAAAATCCTAAATTGAATCAAAGCCTTCCGTGTTCTTCACGGACGACCAAGAAGTCTGACGATTTGGTGGCTCAAGATGTCATGTATTGGCCTCAAACCAAGACCAGTTTTCGTCGGATTGCACGTCCATCAAAGGTCAAAACGTCTGGCATGCCGAATTTGATCCGTGATGTACGGGTCGCCTGATTTTAGTGGGAATTAGCCAGGCTTCCTCCCGGGGCTAATAAGAACGGCCAGCCAGCAATTATCAGCGGCCGTAGAGTGCCAGTTCACAGAATAAACTCGACGTGGAAAGTAGCGATTTTTAGAGTCCGATAGGGGATCAGGAAACCCCACGCCCTTAGGCGGCTGGGATCACCGGCGTATCCGGTGTAGATTGGCTGGATGGACGCATACAAGCGGGGCAGCCATACCGTTTGGGACTGAAAGTATCACCTGGTTTGGGTGACGAAGTATCGCTATGCGGTGCTTGGGGGTGATGTCGGGGAGCGATGCCGGGTCCGCTCCCGCTCCGTTCCATGCTGTCCGGCCGCCTATTTCTGGCGCTTCGCGCCGCTATCAGTGCCGCGGTTGCTGAAATACTCGCCCGGCTGGTCGAACAGGACGCATCGCCTTTGCGAGGCCGTGAAGCCGAACGCGGCGCATTGATCCGCGTTCCAGCATTCGTTGACGCACGCATCCCTGGTGGGGGCGGCCAGCACGCGGAAGCCGTTTCCGGAAAAGGCCTTGCCGTTGAAGTACTCCATGTACACCGGAGCTCCCGACGAGCTTGGCGCTCCAAGGCTTGATATGACCCCGCTGGTGCCGCGGGCGTTCATCATGAGCTGGCCAGTCTCGCCCTTCAGGAAGCACTTCCTGTTCCAGGCGTCGAAGGTGTAAGCCCGGCACCACGCGGACGCGCTTCGGCACAGCCCCTCGCACTGGTCGGCGTCCTGGGCGGCCATGGAAGCGCCCGAACTGCCGGTCAGGTCCCTGTTGCGGTATCTCGTGAAACTGGACGAGGGCGGGGGAGCGGCGACCGCCACGTTGTCGGACG
>NZ_RZRY01000437.1:0-5454 GCF_003998035.1 Mesorhizobium sp. M2A.F.Ca.ET.039.01.1.1
GCTCTGTTCGGCAATTCGCTCGGCGCCAACATGTTCATGCTTGGCTTCGCCTTCCAGCATGGCGGCCTGCCGCTTTCGGCTGAAGCCGTTGAAAAGGCGATAGAATTGAACGGCGAAGCGGTGGCGATGAATATCGCCGCTTTCCGCTGGGGCCGCCGCGCCGCGCATCAGCCCGACTTCGTACGTGGCCTGGTCGCTCAGACCGGCAGGCCTGCGCCCAAACTGGCCGAGACGCTGGACGATGTCATCGCCCGCCGGGTCGCCTTCCTCACCGCCTACCAGAACGCCGCCTACGCCAGGCGCTACGCCGACCGCGTGGCGACGTTGCGCGCCGCCGAGGCGAAGGCGATTCCAGGCTCGACGGTGGTGACTGAAGCGGCGGCGAAAAACCTCTTCAAGCTGATGGCGATCAAGGACGAGTATGAGGTGGCGCGGCTCTACACCGACGGCACTTTCGCCGCCGACCTCGCCAAGCAGTTCCAGAGCTACGAGAGGCTTGAATTCCATCTCGCGCCGCCGATCCTCGGCCGCCGCGGCAATGACGGCAAGCCCAGGAAATCGAGCTTCGGCCAGTGGATGATGAAGGGCTTTCGACTGCTGGCGGCGATGAAGGGCCTGCGCGGCACCGCCTTCGACCTCTTCGGCTACACGGCCGAGCGGCGCATGGAGCGGCAAGCGTTGAGGGAATACGAAGCCGATCTCGACCTCATCGCCGGCGCGCTGGCGCCGGGCAGGGTGGAGGCCGCGACCGCCCTGGCCTCCGTGCCGGCATTGATCCGCGGCTACGGCCATGTCCGGCAGGCCAGCGCCGCGAAGGCGGCGGGCGAGCGCTCGCGCTTGATCGAGCGTCTGGCCCAGGCTCCGGCGGAGCCGACGCTTCGCGCCGCCGAGTGACCGCGCCGGCGCATTGACGGCGCGCCAGAACTCCCGGATTCCCTGGTCTGTCCCGCCTGCTGCAACCCTCCGCAACCGGGGTTGAACGCCGTTCTAAGCCTTTCTTAAGGCGGGTGTGGCATGACAAGGCGTAGCGTTGGGCCAGCGGCATGGGTAGAACAAAGACCGAGAACATCCCGGCGGATGTCTATATCCAGTTCGTGCGGGCATTGTTCGACAACGCCGGCATGGTTGCGATCGGCGGCGTCTGCTACTGGATTCTCGGGTTCATGGTCTACCTGCGTACGCAGGATCTGCTTTATCTGACGTTGGCTTTCGTTCTGCTATCGGCCAGCCTCTGGCGGTACTTCAGCATCCGAGGCTTCCATAGAGCGGGCGGCACCATAGCAAGTGTCGCAGAGGCAGAAGCGATAGAGCGCAATTACATTCTCAAAGGCAGCGCGCAGGGCCTCGCATTGGGGTCATTCTGCTTCGTGTCGATCTACCTGCGTCCTGACCAATTTGCTGAACTGGCGTCGGTGTCGTTGTCGTTGACGACCCTGGTAACGGTTGTCGGACGAAGCTACGGGTCCATGCGCATGGTCCAGATTTTTTCCTTGACCCTCGTCGGGCCCGCGGCTCTTGCGCTCATCCTGCGCATGGATATGGCTTCTGTCGTCCTCGGCTTGATGATCTTCCCGTTGACGTTCGTCACCATCAACAGCGCCGACCATGTCCGCAACGTGCTCTTCTCCGCCGTCATCGGCCACAAGCAGGCCGGGAACCTGACGCGCCGGTTCGATCGCGCGCTCAACACCATGTCGCATGGCCTGGTCATGCTGGGGCCCGACGGGCGGGTTGCGGTGGCCAATGCCGAAGCCGCCCGCCTGATGTCGCTGAGATCGGGCGATGCCTTGCTCGGACGCTCGATCCACGGCCTTTTGATGCGGGGCGTCGCCGGCGGCATGCTGGCGCCGAAAGACTGCCGCTACATCGAGGCGCAGCTGACGCGCGCCCTGCGCGAAGGCCGCGACCGCAAGGTGCTCGTTTCGCTGGCCAATGGTCAGCATTACGAATTCTCCGCCCGCGAAGGCAGCCAGGAACTGGGCGTCATCACCTTCGAAGACGTGACGGTGCGCGTCGAGGCGGAAGAAAAGATACGCTTCATGGCGCGCTACGACAATCTGACGGGCCTGCCGAACCGCGCCTATTTCCACGAGCTGGTCCGTGAGGCCATGGCCTCCGGCGAGCAGGATCGGCTCTGCGGCCTCGCGGTGCTCGATCTCGACGACTTCAAGAGCGTCAACGACACACTCGGCCATCCGGTCGGCGACGGGCTGATCTACGCCGTGGCCGAGCGTCTCGCGGCGATTGCCGGACCGGGCATCACGGTCAGCCGCTTCGGCGGCGACGAGTTCATGATCTTCTTCGACCGCGTCGAGGACGAGAGCCATCTCGGCACCCTGCTCGATCGGATCTTCGCGGACCTGCAGGGCGAGGTGGACGTCGCCGGCCACGGCTTGCGCATCCAGGCCAGCGGCGGCGCGGTGCTGTCCAAGGTCAAGGACACCGAGGTTGATGCAATGATCGTCAAGGCCGACCTTGCCCTCTACAAGGCCAAGGAACTTGGCAAGAACAGCTGGCGGCTGTTTGAGGCGGCCATGGACGCCGCGTTCCGCAATCGCCAGCTGATGAAGGCCGATCTGCGCAATGCCGTGCAGGCCAAGGATCTGCGCGTGGTCTATCAGCCGATCGTCTCCATCAGCACCATGCGCATCGCCAGTTGCGAGGCGCTCTGCCGCTGGGACCATCCCGACCTCGGCCCAATCTCGCCCGGCGTCTTCATCCCCTTGGCGGAAGAGATGGGCATCGTTTCCGACATCAGCACCTTCGTGCTGGAGGCCGCCTGCGCCGAATGCGCCAAATGGCCGGCGCAGACCAGTGTGTCGGTGAACTTGTCGGCCAAGGATTTCCGCAGCCGCGACATCGTCCAGAAGGTCAGGGACGCCTTGGCCAAGTCGGGCCTTGCGGCGCACCGGCTCGAAATCGAGGTCACCGAGACCGCCTTGCTCGATGACAAATCGCTGACGCGCGAATCGATCGAGGACTTGAAGGCGCTTGGCGTGCGCATCGCGCTTGACGATTTCGGCACCGGCTACTCCAGTCTGAGCTATCTCCACAAGCTGCCGCTCGATAAGATCAAGATCGACCGCTCTTTCCTGGTCGATATGAACCAGAACCGGCAGTCGCTCGATCTGCTGAAGGGCATCGTCAGCCTGTCGCGGACATTGGGCCTTTCAGTCACCATCGAAGGGGTCGAGACCTTCGAGCAGCTGAAGACGCTGGTTCATCTGGTCAAACCGGACTTCGTGCAAGGCTTTCTGTTCGGCGCCGCGCTCAGCGCGTCGGGCATCGAGACGATGTCGAGCGTCACCTGGCCATTTGCCGCGGACCTGCATATCGCCGGCAAACGAACGGCCAGCTGACCGGATTTCCGGGCAAAGCGCAAAACGGCTTCCACTTCGCAGAATTACGACCCGTATTGAGGACCCGCCAAATATATTGGCCGCTCAGGACAAGTGTAGGCTGGGCGTGCCTCGGCGCTTTCGAAGCTCTGAATTCGAAATGACTTCGTCGATTATAACCGGTTGGCATTAGAGGGTCGCTCGCGTCGGGATTTGCTTTTCTCGCGCATGATCAGCGAAATTGGGCGACCGGCATTAAGGTTAACAAGAGGTAAATCAGCAATATCGAATTTTCAGCTTGTGTCTCATTTCAACTCGAATAGCCTTGGTCGCAGGCGGAATTCGAGGAATGACAATGGATGCTGCGAGGAAGAGTGCGTCGGCCGACGCCAGCGCGAGGATGGACTCCGCGCTCAACCGGTCGATGATGGAACTGCTGGATCATGTCGAATATCGCCTCATCACGGGGGGTGAAGATCAGGAGGCGATCTATCGGCTCCGCTACAATTCCTATCGGCGCTCAGGTATGTGTGGTCCGATCGCGAGCGGGATGTTCGAGGATCGCTGGGATAATCTACCCAACGCCTATCGGTTCGGTGTCTATTGCTATGACCAATTGGTCAGCACATTGCGTTTCCATTATATTACCAGCGCGCAGCCATACTCGCCTTCGGTCGATGCCTATCCCGAAGTCTTGCTTCCACGGCTCGCCCGCGGCGAAACCTTCATTGACGGAACCCGCTTCGCGGCCGACCCCGACAGCGCGCCGGCGCCGGGGGTGCTGCCTTTTCTGACGCTCAGGATCGCCATGGTCGCCTCCTGCTACTTCGGTCAGGACTCGGTGCTGACGCCGGTCAAGATGGAGCATTCCTCTTTTTACGTTCGTTACTTTCAGGCCGTGCAGAGGACAGAGGCTAAAGCATTTCCGGGCGTTCTTCCCCCGCTCGCACTGTTCGAAATACCGGCGGGCGAAAACATGCGCCTGACGCTCAAACGATTGCCGTTCTTCAGATCGACGCCGATGGAGCAGCGGCTGATGTTCGGCAATCCGGCCATCAACCGGCTGACGCCCCTCTCGATCGTGCCGACGGCGAAATACTATCGCGCCGCTGCCTGAACGCGGGCCATGAACCTTCTGCCGGCTGCGGCGTTAGCAAGCAATTCCAGGAAAGTGTGAGCGGTCTTCCGGCCGGAATTGCATCACGACAAGCTCCGCACCCGTCTGACGGGCGATCGCCTGTCGAATGAAAGGATTGCGACATGACCATTCATTCAATCGCGCTGACGCCGCTGATCTCGCTGATCGCCGGCGTGCTGATCCTGGTGATGCCGCGGCTCCTCAACTACATCGTCGCGCTTTACCTGATCGTCGTCGGCCTGCTCGGCCTTTTTCCCCAACTCGCCGGCTGAAGTCCCCCCTAGCCGCGCGGGCGAGGGCGCGCCGTTCAATTTCAACTTTCATTTGAGGCTGTTGTCGCAGGCTGTGCGGCAATAGCGCCATTGCTCTTGGTTCGGCTTTTCGCTATGTGCCTCAAAGGCATTTTCGAAGGGGTACTTCCATGGCTGATCACACGCCCGCCGGTCCGGTCGAGCTTGGCGCGCAGATGGACTATGCCGAGCACGACCGCACCTACAAGGCCTTCCTCGGCCTTGCCAAATACGGCTCGCTGGTCTGCGCCGCCATCCTCATCGCCATGGCCTTCGGCTTCTTCGTCGGCGGCTTCTTCTCAGGCCTCATCGTGTTCATCCTGATCACGGCCATCGGCACTCTCATTCTGCGGTAGACTTCCCAAGCCCATCGCCCTCGACGTCGCCGGACGTCCGGCCGACGCCTTGCGTAATCAAGGTTTCAGCCGAAAGGAACGTCCGGTGGGACAAATAGTGTTCATCCCTCGTGAGCTTGACCCGAACGAGCCGCGCGTCGCGGCCTCGCCGGAAACGGTCAAACGTCTGGCTGGTCTCGGCTTCGACGTGATCCTCGAGAAGGGCGCCGGTCTCGGCTCCCGCATCCCCGACCAGGATTTTGCCGCGGTGGGTGCCACGATCGGCAAGGCTGCCGACGCGTCAAAGGCCGACGTGGTGCTGAAAGTGCGCCGGCCCACGGATGCCGAGCTGA
>NZ_RZRY01000438.1:0-5411 GCF_003998035.1 Mesorhizobium sp. M2A.F.Ca.ET.039.01.1.1
CCCCCAACGCAAATCACCCCCGCCTCAAGGGACGGGGGTGACATGCGAGGGTATCGGAAAAAGGGGGTAGCCTTTCCCGGCCCTCACAAGCTCAGCAGACGATTCAGATCCTCCTCCGTCGCCTGCCGCTCGATGATGGTGCGGCCTTGCGCGTCGGTCATCTCGAAACGGCCGTTCTGGACTTCTTCCTTCATGCCGTTGCGGTGGACGACGGTGATCTTGTTGCCGTCGATCGAGAGCGTGTCGCCGGTTGCCGCGTTGGTATAGCTGCTCTTGCCGCCGGGATTGGCATGGCCCTTTCCGCTGTTGTTGCCTGGTCCCGCATTGGGGTTGCCCCCGCCGGCATTGCTGTTGTCGGAATTGCCGCCGGCGTTGCCGGAATTCGAGCCGCCGGCCGAGCCGGAGTTGGAGCCACCTGCGGAGCCGGAGTTGGAACCGCCGCCGGAACCCGAATTGCCGCCATTGCCATTGCCGCCGCTATTGCCGTTGCCGGCGTAGGCGGCGGACAACAGCTTTGTCACGTTGCCGGGCGCCAGCAGGCAGGGCGCGACCACAACCGCCAGCGCGACAGCGAGGCGCAGCGAGAGGTCGGCTAGCCTTTTGCGGGCGGGTTGGCGCATTCTTTTCCTTCTTGCCAGTTCCACCTCGATTTGCCGAAGGTCCGCTTTCGGCACGGGCACCGCGGAACCGGTCGCTTGACGGAGGCAAGGATCACATTCCTCCGACGCGACGAAAGCGGCCCACGACCCATGCTCCGGCCGATCAGACCATTTCCGCCGCCATGGGTGACCAATGTCGCAACAGCAGCAATCGCCGCAGCTTGAAAAAATTACCCCCGCACGGAGGCGGGGGTAAGGTGAGTAGCCAGATTCCATCGCAAGACGATCAGGACCGCAGAGACGAAGCAAAAGGTGGCAACCTGATTTTGCAGCGCTGACCTTCGGTCCCTTAAGATCTAATCCGGATAAAACCTCGCTCTCACAAACTGTGCTTTCACAAACTGTTCAGGCGATTGAGATCGGCCATGGTGGCCTTGCGGTCGACGATGGTGCGTCCGTATTTGTCTTCCATCCTGAACCGGCCCTTCTCGATCGTCTCCTTCATTCCGTTGCGGTGCGTGACCTGGATGCTGCCGGCGGTGGCCTCGACCTTATCGCCGGTCGCCGCGTTCACGTGGCTGTCGACATCGGCGGCGCTTGCCTGGCTGGCGCTGTTGCTCGAGCTGTTGTTCCCGCTGCTGTTGCCGTTACTGTTGCCGTTTCCGTTTCCGCTGTTTCCGCCGCTATTGCCGTTCCCGCTATTTCCGCCGCTGTTCCCGCTATTTCCGCCGCTGTTCCCGCTATTGCCGCCGCTGTTACCACCACCACTGCCGCCGCTATTGCCGCCGCCGTTCCCGCCGCTGTTACCACCACCATTGCCGCCGCCGTTTCCGCCGCCATTGCCGCCTTTGCCGGCATAGGCCTTGGTCACAACGACACCATCGAGGGAGAGACTGAAAGGCGCGACAACAAGCGCCAACGCAGTCAGCGCTTGCAAGACCAGCCTGCAGCCCCTGCGCGTTAAGCGCATCCCGCTCTCCCCACGCCAGCCCTTCAGCCCGTCGGCCGAACTACCCCACCGGCAATGTCGCAGCATAAGCATCCCCAATCAGCCCATGATTAGGAAGTGGCCCACGACCCTTGTCTTGTCCACTCGGACTTATTGCTATTTTTGATAGGACCTAAGTCTTATTTCAACCACCGGATGTGGTCGGAAATTGCCGCGCGCGCATCGATTTCTCCAAGCCGGGCAACGCTTTGGAGCGCGTCGCTCAGAAATGGATTCTGGTGCGCATGACGGCTTCCGTGGAGTCAGGCCGGCGAAGGCGCGGGCCGCCGCGCTGCGACCGCCGTGCCGAAGGCGGCGGCAATGACGGCGGCGATGCCGGCGCATTGCAGAAGGTTGAGCTTCTCTGCCAGAAACAGGAAGCCGGTCAGCGCGGCGCCCGCCGGCTCCAGGCATACAAGCATGCCGTAGACCCTGGCCGGCATGCGGGCCAGCACCAGCATTTCCAGGTAGAAGGGCAGCGCGCTGGAGAACAGGCCGACCACGGCCGCGCCGGCCATGACGTGCGGGTCGGCGAGATGGGCTTCAGCGGCGCTGAAGCCGAAAGGCAGCGCCAGCACCGCGGCGATCGCCATGCCATAGGCGGAGGTGCGCGCACCGAGCTCGGCGCCGGCCTTCTGTGCGAAGATGATGTAGAGCCCCCAGCAGGCGCCGGCCGCCAGCGCCAGCGCCACGCCCAGCGGATCGAGCCCGCGGCTGATCCCGGCGAAAGGCGACAGCAGCGCGATGCCGGCTATCGCCAGCCCCACCCAGACAAGGTCAAGCAGGCGCCTTGAGCCGAGGGTCGCAACGAACAGCGGCCCGGTGAATTCGAGCGCCACGCAGATACCCAGCGGAATGCGCTGGAGCGCGGCATAAAACAGCAGGTTCATGGCGCAGACGGTGATGCCGTAGGCGGCGAGCCAGGGCAGGTTCCTCCGCGAGGGCAGCACCTTCCATGGCCTCAGCACCGCGGCCAGCATCAGCGCGCCGATGGCAAGCCTCAGCATGGTCGTGCCCTCCGGCCCCAGCACCGGGAACAGGCCCTTGGCAAAGGCGGCGCCGATCTGCACCGACAGCATCGAGCCAAGCAGGCCGAACACGGGCACAGCGCCCATTTGCGCCTGCGGTTTTGCAATCGGCGTCGACGTCACTTGCTCTCCGTCCCCTGCCTTGGTCGGGACCGGAGATAAGGCCTTTGCGGCGCCGCCGTCGTGAGGCAGCGGGCAGTGGATGATGGGACAAGGCGGCCTCTTCCTCGGGCGGCAGGCCCGCTGCACCGCACAATAGCTTGAAATTCAAGATGTTTCCGCGGACTCTTCTGTAGAATTTGGCGCCGCGATCGAGCCCTTCTTTCAATATTGCCACCATACCCGCTGCGGTTGCAAGGATAACTCTCCGACATCCATCGCGATTGATACTTTCTGCAGATCAGACCAACTGCCCATGACTTCATAGGACCATTGGATCAACCCGTACGGATATTTCACTGCACAACTATTTTCGGCCCACAATGGGATCACATCTTATTTCAGGATCGTAAGCATTTTGTGTTGCACCGCAACATCCGCCGCGACAATCGTGGAGCGGGGGCATGCCTGTTGGAGGATGCCATTATTGTGACTCGGATGGGCATTCCGCCGGCCGGCAGGGATTGCGCCCCCGGCCACGACGGCAAGCGGCTGGCCCGCGACGGCGGGATTTGCCCGCCCTCTGCCGCGCGGCATTACAGACCTGGCGAACGCAGCTGATGACAAACGCGCGCGACATCCAGCTCGACGCCTTGCGGGGCGTTGCGGTGACGCTGGTGCTCTACTCGCATTTCCTCGCTCCAGGCGGCTCGTCCTTCGTCGGCCATCTCGGGGTCAGGCTGTTCTTCGTGCTTTCCGGCTTCTTGATCACCCGGCTGTTGCTGGACGCGCGTGACACCAGCGCATTCGCCTCCGGGCCGGCGCTGCGTTCCTTCTATGCCAGGCGCATGCTCAGGATATTCCCGCCTTACTTCGCGGTCCTGGCGCTCGCATGGTTCGCCTCGGAACAATCCAGGCCCTCGCTCGCCTGGCATGCGCTCTACCTCTCGAATTTCTGGTACGCGCGGCAGAACGACTGGACGCCCTGGCTGCTCTGCCATTTCTGGAGCCTCAGCATCGAGGAGCAATTCTACCTCGCCTGGCCGCTGATCGTGCTTCTGGCGCCGCGCCGGCGCATCGAGGCGATCGCCATCGGCGTCATCGCGTTCTCGCTCGCCTACCGGTTCTACTGGCCGATCGCCGCCAACCCGGCGCTGGCCCGCGACCTGCTGCCGCCGGCCTCGATGGACGCGCTTGGCTGCGGCGCCCTGCTTGCCGTCCGCCGCGCCAGGGGCGCGGATGCGCCGCAATGGATGCGGCTCTGCTGGCCGGCCCTGGCGGTGGCGTTCCTGTTCGTGGTCCAGTCCGATCCCGGGCCGGCGGATTCGGCCTGGGAATGGCCGCGCTGGACGCTGGTGCAGGTGCTGCCGCTGGTGCCGATGCTGGCAATCGTCGACGCATGCTCGAACGGCCTGCGCGGCACAATGGGCAGGGTGGCCGAACTCCCCCCGCTGCTATGGCTCGGCCGCATCAGCTACGGCGTATACCTCTATCATTCGATCCTTCTGGCCTGTGCCGTCAGGGCGCAGCCATGGATCCCGGTCAACGTCTCGGAACAGGGGCCGGGGCGGTTCCTCGTCGCGGGCACCGCCACGCTGGTCGTCGCCTCGCTCTCCTGGGTGTTCTTCGAGAAGCCGCTCAACGGCCTCAAGCGCTATTTCCCCTATGTCGCGCCCGCTCATCCGCGCGGCGCGAGCGAGGCCCTCCGGTTCGGCGCCGCCCCGGCGCTCGATCTGCGGCCGACGGACCGGAGCCGACCATGACCGCGGCACCTCTCATTTCCGTGCTGTTGCCGGTCTACAATGCCGAGCCCTATGTGGCCGCCGCCATGCAGTCGATCCTGCGGCAGGACTACGGCCGGCTCGAAATCATCGCCATCGACGACGGATCGACCGACAGGTCGCTGGAGATCCTCGAACGCTGCCGCTGGGACGACGGCCGCGTATCGATCATCTCGCGGGAAAACCGTGGCCTCGTCGCCAGCCTCAATGAGGGACTGGCGGTCGCGCGGGGCGAGCTGGTCGCGCGCATGGACGCCGACGACTTCGCCTATCCCTGGCGGCTGTCGCGCCAGGCGGCGCTGTTTGCCGCGCGGCCGGAGCTCGGCTTCTGCGGCGCGCTGGTGGACACGCTGCTGCACGGCCGCGTCCTTAAGGGGCGGCTCGACCCGGTGTTCCGTCTCGACCTCACCGTGCTGTCGAAATTCTTCACCATCTTCCTGCACCCGACGGTGGTCTACAACCGCAAGGTCATCTCCGAGGCCGACCTTCACTACGACGGCAACTACCGGCACGCCGAGGATTTCGACCTCTTCCGGCGGCTGGCCGACCGCTATCCGGCGGCGCTGATGCCGGAAAGCCTTCTGGTCTACCGCGTCCATCCCGGCAGCGTGACCAGCCGGCACAGCAAGGAGATGCGGCGCACGCATCTCAAGATTGTCGGCGAGAATCTCGAGCGCCTGGGTTTGGCGCAGAGCTGCGAGGACCTGCGCGCTATCGGCGATCGCGTCTGCCTCGACACCGTGCGACGGGCGGCCGCCTTTATCCGGGCGCTTGAAGAGCGGATCGCGGCATTGCCCGACCCGACGCGGCCGAGCTTGGAAGCCGGCGCGCTGAACCTGTTCTATTTCCTCTACCAGCTCGTCAATGACGAGGAGCGGCCGGCGCTGACACATGAATTGCTGACGCTGACCGGGAA
>NZ_RZRY01000439.1:0-5406 GCF_003998035.1 Mesorhizobium sp. M2A.F.Ca.ET.039.01.1.1
GGGTGGGAGCCTAGGCCATCGCGTGGCGATGGTTGGCCGAGTAATGGCCCGTCAAATGATGCTCGAGCTGGCGTTCGATGTCGGTGAGCAGGCTCGACGCGCCGAAGCGGAACAGGTCCGGCTCCAGCCACGGCCGGCCGAGCTCTTCCTTCATCAGCACCAGCCAATCGAGCGCGACCTTGGCGGTGGAAATGCCGCCGGCCGGCTTGAAGCCGATGAGATAACCGGTCTCCTCGAAATAGGCGCGGATGGCGCGCACCATGGTGAGGCCGACGGGGAGCGTGGCGTTGACGCTCTCCTTGCCGGTCGAGGTCTTGATGAAATCCGCGCCCGCCATCATCGCGACCATGGAGGCAAGCATGACATTACGCAAAGTGGCGAGATCGCCGGTGCCGAGGATGACTTTCAGATGCGCATCGCCGCAGGCCGTGCGCATGGCGACGATCTCGTTGAACAGCTCGCGCCATTTGGCGCCGTAGACCAGGCCGCGCGGAATGACGACGTCGATCTCGTCGGCGCCGTCCTTCACCGAAGCCTCGATCTCCTGCAGGCGGGTCGACAGCGGCGCAAGGCCGTGCGGGAAGGCGGTGGAGACGGCGGCGACATGGATGCCGGTGCCGCGCACAGCGTCGACCGCGGTGGCGACAAAGGGATGATAGACGCAGACCGCCGCCGGACGGATGGTTTCGCCCGAGATGCCGAGACCCTCGACGATGTCGCGGCGCAGCGGATTGATCGCCTTGGCGCAGAGCCGGCGCACGCGCTCGTCCGTGTCATTGGAATTCAGCGTGGTGAGGTCCATGCAGGCGATGGCCCGCAGCAGCCAGGCGGCCTGGTTGTCGGCCTTGATCGAGCGCCGCTTGGTCAGCGTCGCGACACGGCGCTCCAGCGCCGAACGGTTGACGCTGCGCACCGATTCCAGGAAGCCGAGATCGAGCTTCATGCCGGGATTGCGGGCAATGCCATGTTCCAGCGGCAGCGGCGTGTTGGCGGCGGCACGCGCCGGCAGCGGCATCACCTTGGAAGCTCCCGCACCTGCTTCGCGGATCGTGCTCATCTCCTGCCCTTTCATTCAGCTGCTTACGCCGAAGGATAGCCCGTGAAGCGATGCTTCACGAGTCTTTCAAAGGCTCATAGCGGAAAAAGGCCGTCGAGGCAGTAGATTTTTGACCGTATGGTCAAATTGAGGCGCCTCAGCCGACGAAGGCGCGCTCGACGACGAAGCTGGCCGGATGGCTCAAGGAGCCCTCCTGGAAGTCGAGGCTTTCGGCGAGTTCCTTGACGTCCTTCAGCATGTGCATCGAGCCGCAGATCATGATGCGATCGGTCTCGGGATTGAGCTTGTCGATGCCGAGATCGGAATAGAATTTTCCGGAGCCGATCAGCGCGGTGATGCGGCCCATGCGCGCCGATTCCTCGCGCGTCGTCGAATTGTAGAGCGTGACGCGGCCGGCGGTCAGCTCGCCGATCAGAGGATCGCTTTCGAGCGCCGCCACCAGTTCCTGGCCGTAAGTGAGCTCGGCAATGTCGCGGCAGGTGTGGGTAAGGATCACCTGGTCGAACTTCTCATAGGTGTCGGGATCGCGCAGCAGGCTGGCGAAAGGCGCGATGCCGGTGCCGGTCGAGATCATGAACACCCGCTTGGCGGGCGTCAGCGCGTCGAGCACCAGCGTGCCGGTCGCCTTCTGGCGCATGATGACGGTGTCGCCGACCTGGATCTTCTGCAGCTCGGAGGTAAGCGGGCCGTCCGGGACCTTGATCGAGAAGAATTCCAGCTCGTCGTCCCAGGCGGGGCTGGCGACCGAGTAGGCGCGGAAGATCGGCTTCTCGGCATTGGGCAGGCCGATCATGACGAACTCGCCGGAGCGGAAACGCAGCGACTGCGGGCGGGTGATGCGGAAGGAGAACAGCCGGTCGGTGTAATGCTTCACCGACACCACGGTCTCGGCGTAGACATTGGCCGGGATCGGGAACTGCAGCGGCCTTGCGCCGGCGGTGTTCAACGCGGATGTGTTCATCAAACCCAACTTTCCGGCCCAGACAAACGCACTGGGCGCCAAACTTTCTCCTGCGCGTCCGAACGGTCAGGTTCCGACGTGCCCGCTGCACATTGCCAAGCGGTAAGCTCTTGTGTCCGAAACTTATTAGTATACAAATGATCTCGAGGTCAAGATGGCGACGTAAAATGCCTTTCCAAACCAAGGCATATCCGTAGTCCTGCTATTTCGGGTTTCGGCAATGATTGAGAATTTTTCGGCGTCCGCGGGAAGCGTCGTAGCAGGCATCGACGTCGGCGGAACCTTCACCGACCTGCTTTTGATCGACGGCAAGGCGGGCGGCAAGGTCCATATCGCCAAGACCCCGACGACTGTCGAAAACCAGGCCTTCGGCGTGGTCGCCGCCCTTGGCGCCACCGGCTTTCCGATCGACGGCATCGACCTCATCGTGCATGGCACGACGACCACCACCAACGCCGTGCTGGAACGCCGCCTGGCGCGGACCGGCATGATCACCACGCGCGGCTTTCGCGACGTGATCGAGCTTGGCCGCCGCACCAGGCCGCAGGCCTATGGCATGACCGGCACTTTTGTCCCCGTCATTCCCCGCGACCTTCGGCTCGAAGTGTCGGAGCGGATCGAGGCTTCGGGCGCGGTGCGCATTCAACTCGACGAAGCCGAGATGCGCGATGCGGTGAAGAAGCTGCTCGACGCCGGCTGCGAGTCGCTCGTCATCCACTTCCTGCACTCCTACGCCAACCCGGCGCATGAGCGGCGCGCCGCCGAAATCGCGGCGGAGCTTTGGCCGAACGGCCACATCACCACCGGGCATGCGCTGCTTTCGGAAGCGCGCGAGTTCGAGCGAGGCGTGACGGCCGCCGTCAACGCCTCGGTGCAGCCGATCCTGGAGCGTTATGTCGAGCGGCTGCGCAAGGAGCTTGGCGCGAAGGGCTATGCCCGCGACTTCCTGATCATGAACGGCAATGGCGGCATGATCTCGGCCCGCTTCGTCACGCTGGAATCGGCCAAGACCGTGATGTCCGGCCCGGCTTCCGGCGTCATCGCCGCCGCCTATACGGGCAAGCGCGCCGGCTTCGGCAATCTCGTCACCTACGACATGGGCGGCACCTCGACCGACGTGGCGCTGATCCACAATGCCGAGCCCGCCGTGTCGAACGAGATCGAGATCGAATATGCGATGCCGATCCATGTGCCGATGGTGGCGGTGCACACGGTGGGCGCCGGCGGCGGCTCGACCGCGCGTGTCGACGCGGCCGGGCTGATCCAGATCGGCCCGGAAAGCGCCGGCGCCAATCCCGGCCCGATCTGCTACGGGCGCGGCGGCGTCGAGCCAACCATCACCGACGCCAATCTGGTGCTGGGACGCCTGGCGCCGAAGAAGTTGCTGGCGGTCGACAATCCGGTCACCGTCGAGCGTGTCACCGGCATTTTCGAGGACAAGATCGGCAAGCACACCGGGCTCTCCGGCGTAGAAGCGGCCGGCGCGGTGCTTCGGCTCGGCAACATGAAGATGGCCGGCGCCATACGCATGGTCTCGGTGTCGCGCGGCCATGATCCACGCGATTTCGCGCTGTTCGCCTTTGGCGGCGCCGGCCCGCTGCATGCGACGGCGCTTGCCCGCGAGCTCGGCCTGCCGCGCGTGCTGGTGCCGGCACGGCCGGGGATCACCAATGCGCTCGGCTGCGTCGTCGCGGACCTGCGGCACGACTTCGTCAACACGATCAACCAACCCGTGGCGAGCCTCGACGAAGCTGCGCTTCGCGGGGTATTGGAACGGCACCGTAACGAAGGCGAGGCGCTGATCGCCAAGGAAGCGGTGAAGCCGGACGCGATCCGCGTCACGCATTCCGCCGACATGCAGTTCGTCGGCCAGACGCATATCATCAACGTGCCGCTGCCCTCCTCTTCGGTTTCACGAGAAACGCTGCAGCTTCTGTTCGAGAAGGCCTATTTCGCCCGCTTCAAGGTCGAGCTGCCGGAAATCCGCGCCAATCTCGTCAACCTAAACACCTCGGTTACCGGCGTGCGGCCGCAGATCGACCTGTCGCGGCTGATCGACCCTGCGGGCCGCGCGGCAACGCTGGAGGAGGCGCGGCGCGAGATCCGCCCGGTCTGGTATCATGGCACCTGGCACGACACGCCGGTCTATGCCCGCGAAAAACTGCCGTTTGATGCCGTGATCGAAGGACCGGCGATCCTGGAACAGATGGACGCCACCACGGTGCTCGAACCCGGCGACCAGGCGCGATCGGACGCGGACGGCAACATCATCATCGACATCGGCGAGGCTTGAGATGGCAAAGCTCGACACGATCACGCTTTCGGTGCTGCAGGCGGCGCTGCAGCAGGTCTGCGACGAGATGGATCTGACCTTTTCCCGCGCCGCCTTCTCGCCAGTCATCGCCGAAGCCAATGACCGCTCGGACGGCATCTATTCGGCCGTCGACGGTTCGCTGATCGCGCAAGGCAGCCAGGGCCTGCCGGTGTTCGTCGGCGTGATGCAGTATTCGACCAGGACGGTGATCGAGATGATCGCCGACGGCCGTTGCCTGGCTCCTGAGCCCGGTGACATCTACATCGTCAACGACCCCTATCTCGGCGGCACGCATCTGATGGATGTGCGCTTCGTCATGCCGGTCTATCGCGGCGGAAAAATCTTTTGCTGGCTTTCCAACACTGGACATTGGCCGGATATCGGCGGCTCGGTGCCCGGCGGCTTTTCGGCCTCGGCCACCGCCGTCGAGCAGGAGGGCCTGCGGCTGCCGCCGGTGAAACTGTTCAAGAAGGGCGTGCTCGATCCCGAGATCTACGCCATCATCTGCTCGAACATCCGCGTCGCCGACCAGCGTATCGGCGATATCCGCGCGCAGGCCGCGGCGCTACTGATCGGCCAGGACAGGCTCAATGAAATCCTCGATCGTTACGGTGACGAAACCGCAGTCGAAGCGATCGCGGAACTGCGCCGCCGCGCCGCCGAGCAGATGCGCTCTTCGATCGCCGTCATCCCCGACGGCGTCTACCGCTCGCAGGCCTTCGTCGATTCCGACGGCGTGGTGAACGAGCCGTTGACCATCAATCTGGCCGTCGAGAAACAGGGCGATACACTGACCTTCGACTTTGCCGGCTCTTCAAAACCCTGCGCCGGGCCGATGAACAGCGTGCTGGCGACGACCTTGTCGTCCGTCTACCTCGCCATGCGGCATATTTTTCCGGAGGTGCCGATCAGCGCCGGCGCCTTCGAGCCGCTGAAAGTCAAGCGGCCGGAGGGCACGTTCCTCGACGCCAAATATCCTCGGCCCGTGTCGGGCTGCGCTGCCGAAGTATCACAGCGCATCGCGGAAGCGGTATTCGCGGCGATGGTGCAGGCGCTGCCCAAGAAGGTGACGGC
>NZ_RZRY01000043.1:0-18706 GCF_003998035.1 Mesorhizobium sp. M2A.F.Ca.ET.039.01.1.1
CATGACGGTGGCGCAGAATATCGGCTTCGGGCTGGAGATGCTCGGCAAGCCGAAAGCGGAGATCGAGGCCCGCGTCGCCCAGATGCTGAAGCTGGTCAAGATGGAGGCGCTGAAGGCGCGCCGCACCAGCCAGATCTCCGGCGGCCAGCAGCAGCGCGTGGCGCTGGCCCGGGCGCTGGCGCCGCAGCCGAAGGTGCTGCTGCTCGACGAGCCTTTGTCGGCGCTGGACTACAAGCTGCGCAAGGAAATGCAAATCGAGCTGAAGCGGCTGCAGCACGAGACCGGCATCACCTTCATCTTCGTGACCCATGACCAGGAAGAAGCGCTGACCATGTCCGACCGCATCGCGGTGATGTCGGCCGGCAAGATCCTGCAGGTCGGCGCGCCGCGCGACATCTATGACCGGCCGGCCGAACGTTTCGTCGCCGACTTCATCGGCGAGACCAATTTCCTGCCGGGCACGGTGGTATCGAAGCAGGCCGGCGTGGCGACAGTCAAGTTCGCCAGCAACGCGACGATCAGCGCCGGCTATCCGGAAGGCTTCAATCCGACCGGCGAGGTGACGCTGGTGGTTCGTCCCGAGCATGCCGATCTGGTCCCCGATCCGGCCAAGGGCACGATCGCCGGCACGCTCTCCAACATCGTCTATTTCGGCACCGACACGCACTACCACGTCAAGCTCGATGGCGGCGGCGAGAATTTCATCGTGCGCCACCAGAACAGCCGTTCGAGCGCGGTGACCTACGAGACCGGCGTCAAGGTCGGCATCCAGTTCGAGGAGGACGCCGCCCGCGTCCTGAAAGACTGATGACGACAGCTGCTCTCTCCTCAGCCCCGCCCTCCAAGGCCGCGTTGTTCGAAGCCAAGGCGGTGAAGACCAGCGCGCGACGCAACCGACTCCTGTCGCTGCCGGCGCTGATCATCATCGGCATTTTCGGCGTGCTGCCGCTGATCATCATCTGCGTCTATTCGTTCCTCGTCGCCGCGCCTTATGGCGGCGTGCAGTGGCAGTTCTCGACCGACGCCTATCTGAACTTCCTGTTCCAGCGCGACATTTTCGACGACACGCTGCAATTCACGCCGGACTTCCTGATCATCTATCTGCGTTCGTTCCTGTTCGCGGCGGTGACGACTGTCATCTGCCTGCTGCTCGGTTTTCCGACCGCCTATTTCATGGCGACGCGGCCGCCGGCGCAGCGCAATTGGTGGGTGCTTCTGATCACCATCCCATTCTGGTCGAACCTTCTGGTCCGCACGCTGGCGATCATGTTCATCATCCGTGACGAGGGCCTGATCAACAACGCGCTGATCGGGCTGGGGGTGATCGATAAGCCGATCACCATGCTCTACACCAACTTCGCCATCCAGCTCGGCCTGCTCTACGCGTTCCTGCCGTTCATGGTGCTGCCGCTCTATTCGAGCCTCGAGAAGCTCGACTTCCGACTTATCGAAGCGGCCTACGATCTTTATGCGACGCGCCGGCAAGTGCTGTGGCGGGTGATCATTCCGCTGTCCAAGCCCGGCATCATCGCCGGATGCCTGCTCGTCTTCATCCCGGCCCTCGGCGCCTATGTGACGCCACTCATCCTCGGCGGCGGCATCCACCTGATGATCGGCGACCTGATCGCCCAGCAATTCGGCTCGGGGCGCAACTGGCCGCTCGGCTGCGCGCAGGCGCTGATCCTGATGGCCGCCGTGCTGGTTGCGCTTTACTTCTATGTCCGCAACACGTCGGGCAAGGTGCAGCATGGCTGAGCCCCGCGTCATGGATATCAAGGACCAGCCGGGGTTCCGATCGATCGCCATCATCTGCCTGCTGGTGCTCTATGTGCCGGTGCTTATCCTGATGATCTTCTCGCTGAACAGCGGCTCACTGGTCACGCATTGGGAAGGCGTCACGCTCGGCTGGTACGGCAGCGCCCTCCTCAACGAGGAATTCCATGCCGCGGCCAAGAACACGCTGATCATCTCGGTGACCGCGACGATCGTCTCGACGATCTGCGCGACGCTGGCGGCGATCGGAATGACCCGGGTGAAGCCGTGGCGTGGGCTGGCGGCGGCATTCATGGTTATCAACCTGCCGCTGATGGTGCCCGAGATCATCACGGCGGTTGCGACGCTCTCCTTCTTCGCGCTGATCGCCGGTGCGTTCGGGCTGAATTTCGGCATCGGCAATCTGATCCTCGCCCACACCGTGTTCTGCATCCCCTTCGCCTATATGCCGATCCGGGCGCGGCTGGAGGACATGGACCTGACGCTGGAATATGCCGCAGCCGATCTTTACGCGACGCCTTGGAACGCCTTCAGGCGCATTACGCTGCCGCTCTTGGTTCCCGGCGTTATGTCGGGCGCTGCGCTCGCCTTCATCGTCTCCTTCGACGATTTTACCATCACGCAGCTCGTCGCAGGTCCCGGCCAGACGACACTGCCCCTCTATATCTGGAACCAGATCCGGCGGCCGATGACGCCCGAGATCAACGCCATCTCCACCATCCTGCTTATGGTGTCGATCCTGTTCGTCTCGGTCTCTTTCCTGATTGCGCGCCGACGCGCCAAATGAGCTCCAACACACAACAATGGGAAGGCAAGGAGAACATAAAATGTCTGGAAAACTGATGGCGGCCGTTTCCGCGGCAGTGCTTTTATGGGCAGTGCCGGCGCTCGCCGACGGCGAACTGCACATCTACAATTGGGGTGACTACACCAATCCGAAGCTGATCGAGAAGTTCGAGAAGCAGTACAACATCAAGGTGACGCTGGACGATTACGACTCCAACGAAACCATGCTGTCCAAGGTGCGCGCCGGCAATTCCGGCTACGACATCGTGGTGCCATCGGACTACACCGTGAAGATCATGATCGAAGAGGGCCTGCTCGAAAAGACCGAGCCCAACGCGATGCCGAACGGCAAGAACCTCGACCCGCGCTTTGTCGACATCTACTGGGACAAGGGGCGCCACTACACCGCGCCGTGGCAGTTCGGCACGACAACGTTCTCGGTCAATACCGACAAGTTCAAGGGCGACATCGACACGTTGGCCATCCTGTTCAACCCGCCGGATGAGCTCAAGGGCCAGATCAACGTCCTCGACGACGTCAACACCGTCATGCATGCGGCGGAGCGTTATGCCGGCGTGCCCCGCTGCGGCGCCGACAAGGCCAATCTGAAGAAGGTCAACGACATCCTGGTGGCTGCCAAGCCGTCGTGGAAGACGTTCAGCTACGACACCATCACCAAGATCACCTCGGGCGACGTGATCGTCACCGAGCAATGGAATGGCGCGGCCTATCGTTCGCGCCAGAAGATCCCGGCAATCAAATATGCCTATCCGAAGGAAGGCATCGAAGGCTGGATGGACAATGTCGCGGTGCTGAAGGGCGCCAAGAACCTGGAGAACGCCAAGCTATTCCAGGACTTCGTCATGGCGCCTGAGAACGCGGCGCTGATCTCGGACTTCGCCGGCTACGACAACGGCATTGCCGGCAGCCACAAATTCCTGCCGCCGGAGTTCGCCAACTCACCGGAACTTAATCCGCCGGCCGGCGCCCCGACGCCGGAATTCGTGCCGCCATGCCCGCCGGAAGTGGTGGAGATCTACAACAAGATCTGGACCAACCTGCGCAAGTAATTTTGCAGGTGGGCATGAAAGGAGGGGAGGCTCCGGCCTCCCTTTCTTGTGACTGTGCATGTCGTTCGCCCAAACCGGCGCACGCACTTTGGGTGACATGCATCGAGGAGGAAATCTTGTCGTCTTACCGCAACTCCGATCCGCGGCCGCCGATCATGCAGGGCTCGCCGCCCAGGCTGGTGCCGCCGAAGCTCGACTGGGACAGGCCGCCATGGAACCGCTGGGCCTTCCAGCACATCCGCGAATTTCTGCCGACGGTCGAGGTGTGGCGCGGCAGCGGCCACCGCCGTCGCCTGGAGCGCGCGGAGGTGGACCTCGACGAATTGCCGGTGGTCGATAGCAACGGAGCGCCGACGACGCTCGCCGGCCTGCTCGACGAGACCTATGCCGACGGCTTCCTGGTGCTGAAGGACGGCAAGGTCGCCTATGAGCGCTATTTCAACGGCATGGACGAGCGCACGCTGCACCTGTCGCAGTCGATGGCGAAGTCGGTCACCGGGTCGGTGTGCGGTATCCTCGTCGGGCGCGGTTTGATCGATCCGGCAAAGCTCGTCACCGACTATCTTCCGGAACTCGGTGAGACCGGCTGGGCCGGCGCCACCGTGCAGCATGTGCTCGACATGACGACGGGCGTACGCTTTTCCGAGGAATATACCGATCGCTATTCCGAGATCGGCCAGGTCGATGTCGCAACCGGCTGGAAGCCGATCCCACCGGGCAGCGATCCGGACTTTTCGTGGCCCTCGCACATGTACGAGCTGATCCTGCGGCTGAAGGACCGAGTGCGCCCGCATGGCGAGGCGTTCGAGTACCGCTCGATCGAGACCGACGTGCTCGCCTTCATCATGGAGCGGGTGAGCGGCAAGCGCCTGGCGCAGCTCGTCTCGGAGGAGCTCTGGCAAAAGCTCGGCGCCGACGAGAGCGCCTGCTTCACCGTCGACAGCGCCGGCTATGCGCTGGCCGATGGCGGCTTCAACGCGACGCTGCGCGACTATGGCCGATTCGGGCAATTGATCCTCGACAATGGCGGCGGCGTGATCCCGGCCGACTGGATCGAGGCGACGCGCGGCGGCAGGCATGGGCCGAATTTCAGCCCGAGCCTTCCGGACGGCAGCTACCGAAACCAGTTCTGGATCGAGGATTCACACTCGCGCGCGCTGATGTGCCGGGGCGTGTTCGGCCAGCTGATCCATATCGAATGGGACAACAGAATGGTCGTGGTGAAGCTTTCGACTTATCCGGATTTCACCAACAAAGCCTATTCCGTGGCGACGCTGAAGGCCGTCCATGCCATAGCCGCGGCGCTGGCCTGAACACCCCCAAACATAGCAACCGCGAGAGCATCATGACCGGCAAAACCGCGTTCGAGACCCAGTATGGCTTTGCCCGCAAGGATGTGCGGCTTGAGACCTGGCGGCTTTCGCCGTTCAACCGATGGTCGTTCCAGAATGTCGGCGAACTGGTGCCGAGTGTGCATGTCGCGGCGGCGCCCGGCGGCGAGGGGCAGGCAAAATCGGTCGGCACGTTGCTCGAAGAGAAGGTTTCGTTCGCCGGCGGCAGCGAAACCGTCGGGAGCTTCCTGAAGCGCTCCGATACGGACGGGCTGACGATCCTGAAGGGCGGCAAGCTGGTCGGCGACTGGTCGGCGCCGCATATGCCGTTCGGAGCGCGCCACATCATCTTTTCGATCAGCAAGTCGGTGACCGCCATTCTTGCCGGCATATTACAAGGCGAGGGGCTGTTCGATCCCAATGCACCCGTGACGCACTACATCCCGGAGGCCAAGAGCTCGGCCTATAGCGATGCGAGCGTGCGCAACGTGCTCGACATGACGGTCAGCCTCGATTTCGAGGAAGCCTATCTCGATCCGCAAAGCGCGTTTGCCCGTTATCGCCGTTCGACCTTGTGGAATCCGGGCGGCGGGTCGGAAAGCCTCGCGGCATTCCTGCTGACGCTGCAGCGTCTCGCCGAGCCGCACGGGCAGACTTATCGCTACCGCTCGCCCAATTCGGACATGCTGGGCATCCTGGTGGAGCGGGCATCGGGCAAGCGTGTCAGCCAATTGCTCAGCGAAAAGCTTTGGCTGCCGCTGGGCGCCGCAAGCGAAATTTCGGTGACGGTCGACATGGAAGGCACGGCGCGCACCGCCGGCGGCATGTCGATGACGCCACGCGATCTTGCCCGTATCGGCGAGATGATGCGGCAGGGCGGCACGGCCAACGGCCGCCGCATCGTCCCGGAAGCCTGGGTGCGCGACACGGTCGCCACCGGCGGCAGCTTTGAGGCCTGGCAGCGCGGCACGATGGCGTTCCTGTTCCCAAAGGGGCGCTACCGCAACAAATGGTACCAGACCGGCCATGACAGCGGCGCCTTCTGCGGCATCGGTATCCACGGCCAGTGGCTTTACGTCAATCCGAAGACGGAAGTGGTCATCGCCAAGATGTCGTCGCAGCCGGAACCTGTCGATGATCGGCTCGACCTCGACCTCGTCAGCTTCTTCGAGGCGCTGAGCACGATGGTCTGAACCGTTCGGCGGGTCGCATTCATAGCTGTTTCCTGTGGACCTCCAGGGGTAGTTGAAAACGGCGTGGTTGGCGCGGCCGGCATCCCGGCCTATGGTCGCCGCTCTTTTCGACAGGAACGAGCATGGCATCGGACATCAAGCGCATCGCAGCAATCATCGCGGCCGAGATCGGCGCACGGCCGGAACAGGCCGCGGCGGCGATCGGGCTGCTCGACGAGGGCGCCACGGTGCCTTTCGTGGCGCGTTACCGCAAGGAAGTCACCGGCGGGCTCGACGACACGCAGTTGCGCGATCTTTCCGAGCGGCTCGCCTATCTGCGCGAGCTCGACGCGCGGCGCGAGACGATCGTCAGCTCCATCCGCGAGCAGGGCAAGCTGACCGAGGAGTTGGAGGCCAAGATCGCAGCGGCCGCCACCAAGGCCGAGCTTGAGGATATCTACCTGCCCTACAAGCCGAAGCGGCGCACCAAGGCCGAGATCGCCAGGGAACGCGGGCTCGGGCCGCTCGCCGAAGCCATCCTCGCCGACCGCTCCAAAATTCCGGCCGAGCTTGCGCTCGCCTATGTCACGGAAGAGGTGGCCGACGCCAAGGCGGCGCTTGAAGGCGCGCGCGACATCCTGTCCGAGCAGTTCGCCGAGAATGCCGATCTGGTCGGCAAGCTGCGCGCCTATATGAAGGAACGCGCCTTCCTGCGCGCAAAAGTCGTCGACGGAAAGCAGGAGGCCGGCGCGAAATTTTCCGACTATTTCGACCATGTCGAGCGCTGGTCGGGCGTGCCCAGCCACCGTGCGCTCGCCATGCTGCGTGGCCGCAACGACGAGGTGCTGTCGCTCGACATCGAGGTCGATGCCGACGACGCCTCGCCGGTGAAACCGGTCGAGCGCATGATCGCCAATGCCTATGCCATCGGCGGCACGCTGCCCGGTGACAAATGGCTGATGGAGGTCGCCGGCTGGACGTGGCGGATAAAACTGTCGCTGCATCTGACGCTCGACCTGATGCGCGACTTGCGTGAACGGGCCGAGGAAGAGGCGATCCACGTCTTCGCCCGCAATCTCAAGGACCTGCTGCTCGCCGCTCCCGCCGGCTCGCGGCCTACGATGGGTCTCGACCCCGGCATCCGCACCGGCGTCAAGGTGGCGGTGGTCGACGGCACCGGCAAGCTTGTGGCGACCACGACGGTCTATCCCTTCCCGCCGAGGAACGACATTCGCGGCACGCAGGCCGAGCTTGCGGCGCTCATCCGCCAGCACAAGGTCGAGCTGATCTCGATCGGCAACGGCACTGGCAGCCGTGAGACAGAGAAGCTTGTTGCCGACATGCTGTCGGACCTGCCGGCTGGCGCCGGGCCGAAGCCGCTCAAGGTTATCGTCAGCGAAGCGGGTGCTTCCGTCTATTCCGCGTCGGCCACGGCAGCAGCGGAGTTCCCGGGCCTCGATGTCTCGCTGCGAGGCGCGGTGTCGATCGCCAGGCGCCTGCAGGACCCGCTGGCCGAGCTGGTCAAGATCGAGCCGAAGTCGATCGGCGTCGGCCAGTACCAGCACGATGTCGACCAGTACCGGCTCGGCCGCTCGCTCGAAGCGGTGGTCGAGGATGCGGTGAACGCCGTCGGCGTCGACCTCAACACGGCCTCGGCGCCGCTCTTGGCGCGCGTGTCGGGACTTGGGCCCTCGCTCGCCGAAGCGATCGTTGCGCATCGCGATGCGGCGGGGCCGTTTGCCAGCCGCAAGGACCTGCTCAAGGTGGCGCGGCTCGGGCCGCGCGCCTTCGAGCAAAGCGCCGGCTTCCTCCGCATCCCGAATGGCGCGGAGCCGCTCGATGCGTCCTCGGTGCACCCGGAAGCCTATGGCGTGGCGAAGAAGATCGTCGCCGCTTGCGGCCGCGACGTGCGCGCTTTGCTGGGTGACAGCGCCGCGCTCAAGGCGCTGGATCCACGCGTCTTCGTCGATGAGCGCTTCGGCCTGCCGACGGTGCGCGACATCATCGCCGAATTGGAAAAGCCCGGCCGCGATCCGCGCCCCGGTTTCAAGACCGCGACTTTTGCCGAGGGCGTCGACGACATCAAGGATTTGAAGCCAGGCATGCTGCTCGAAGGCACCGTCACCAATGTCGCGGCCTTCGGCGCCTTCGTCGACATCGGCGTGCACCAGGACGGGCTGGTGCATGTCTCGCAACTCGCCGACCGCTTCATCAAGGATGCGCATGAGGTGGTGAAGGCCGGCGACGTGGTGAAGGTGCGGGTCGTCGATGTCGACATCAAGCGCAAGCGCATCGGCCTGTCGATGCGCAAGGACGGCGGCGAAGGTGGCGCGCCGCGTGGCAGCCAGCGCGATCACGGCGGCGGCAAGCCCGCCCCGCGCTCGCCGGCGCCGCAGCGCCAGTCGGAAAAGCCTTCGCAGGGCGCGTTCGGCGCGGCGCTCGCCGAGGCGATGAAGCGGAAGTAGCTACCAGGCGAGGACAGCCGGCTCCTTGCCGATCTGGCCCAGCAGCCAGTCGCGAAAGCTGGCGACCGGGGGATGGCCTCGCTTGTCATTCGGCACGACGAGATAATAGGCGCTGCGGCTCTGCATCGGCCGGCCGGGCGTCGGCACCAACTGGCCGCGCTGCAATTCTCCTGAGATCAGGATTTCCGGCAGGAGCGCCACGCCGAGCCCCGCCATGCAGGCCTGGGCGACCGTTCCGAACTGCTCGAATTGCATGCCGGGCCCGGTCGGCGCCTCGAGCCCCTGGTGTTCGAACCATTCGCTCCACGCGCCGGGGCGGGTCGCCATATGCAGCAGCGGCAGGCGGCTGATGTCGGCCGGCGTGGCGATCTCACGGCTGGCCAGGAATTCCGGCGAAACCACCGGCATCACGGTCTCACGCATCAGAAGCGTGCAGTCGGCGTCCGGCCAATCGGGCATGCCGTGATGAATGGCGGCGTCGAGCCGTTCGCGGGCGAAGTCGAACCGTCCGATGCGGGTGGCGAAGTTGATGGTGATATCGGGATGGCGCGTTACGAAATCCGGGATCAGGGGCATCAGCCAGCGCGTGCCGAAGGTCGGCAGGATGGCAAGGTTCAAGGCTCCGCTATGCCGATTGCTCATCAATCCGAGTGTTGCGTCGCGCAACTGGCCAAGTGCGGAGCGCACCGCCTCGGCGTAGGTCTCGCCGGCCGCCGACAGCCGGACATTGCGGCTGTCGCGCTCGAACAGCCGGCGACCGAACTGTTCTTCCAACAGGTTGATCTGGCGGCTGACGGCGCCCTGAGTCAAATCGAGCTCGCGCGCGGCGGCGGTGAAGGAGCCAAGCCGCGCCACCGCCTCGAAGGCGGCAAGCGCGGCGGTGTTCGGCAAGAGGCGGCGCTGAACGTTCATGATCCATTACTAACGCTCATTGATCCGTGATGCAATTTCGTTTGATTTTTCGCGTGCGCAGGCGGATAAGCCGGGCACGTCAAAAGTACTGGGAGCCCGAGGCCATGGCCGCCGATAAGAACGCTTTCGTGTGGAATGATCCTTTCCTGATCGAGGACCAGCTTTCCGAGGATGAGCGCATGGTGCGCGACGGCGCGGCGGCCTTCGCCGCCGACAAGCTGGCGCCCCGTATCGAGGAAGCCTATGCCGACGAGAAGACCGACCCCTCGATCTTCCGCGAGATGGGCGAGGCGGGCCTGCTCGGCATCACCATTCCCGAAGAATATGGCGGGCTCGGCGCCGGATACGTGACCTACGGGCTGGTGGCGCGCGAGGTCGAGCGCATCGATTCCGGCTACCGCTCGATGATGAGCGTGCAGTCGTCACTGGTCATGTATCCGATCCATGCCTATGGCTCGGAAGCGCAGCGCAAGAAATACCTGCCGAAGCTCGCCTCAGGCGAATGGATCGGCTGCTTCGGCCTGACCGAGCCGGATGCCGGCTCCGACCCGGGCGGCATGAAGACGCGCGCCGAGAAGACGGCCAATGGCTACAGACTTTCCGGGTCCAAGATGTGGATCTCCAACGCGCCGATCGCCGATGTGTTCGTCGTCTGGGCGAAGCTGAAGGGTGAGAACGGCAAGGACGAAATCCGCGGCTTCGTGCTGGAAAAGGGCATGAAGGGGCTTTCGGCGCCGAAGATCGGCGGCAAGCTGTCGCTGCGCGCGTCGATCACCGGCGAGGTGGTGCTGGAAGGTGTCGAGGTCGGCGAGGAAGCGCTGCTGCCCAACGCCAGGGGTCTTGGCGGCCCGTTCGGCTGCCTTAACCGGGCGCGCTACGGTATTTCCTGGGGCGCAATGGGCGCGGCGGAAGATTGCTGGCAACGGGCGCGGCAATACGGCCTCGACCGCAAGCAGTTCGGCAAGCCGCTCGCCGGCACGCAGCTCTTCCAGAAGAAGCTCGCCGACATGCAGACGGAGATCGCGCTTGGACTGCAGGGCTCATTGCGCGTCGGCCGGCTGATGGACGAGGGCAAGATGGCGCCGGAGATGATCTCGATCGTCAAGCGCAACAATTGCGGCAAGGCGCTCGACATCGCCCGCCAGGCCCGCGACATGCATGGCGGCAACGGCATCCAGATCGGCTACCACGTCATGCGCCACGCGCAGAACCTGGAGACGGTGAACACCTATGAAGGCACGCATGACGTGCATGCGCTGATCCTCGGAAGGGCGCAAACGGGCATCCAGGCGTTTTTCTAAGCCGGCAAGGCTGCTTAAATTAGGTGCAGCGCAACATCTCTGCTTGGAGAATGGCCAGCATCTATGTCAGGGTTCGGCGACTGAAACGCCGAACTCCGGGGTACCATGGCAATTCTGGCAGCCGTTCATCACCTGACCCACTACAAATATGACCGGCCGGTGGTGCTCGGTCCCCAGGTGATCAGGCTGCAGCCGGCGCCGCATTCGCGCACCAAGGTGCTCAGCCATTCGCTGAAGGTCGAGCCGAAGAACCACTTCGTCAACCTGCAGCAGGATCCCTACGGCAATTTCCTCGCCCGCTTCGTCTTCCCTGAGCCGGTGACCGAACTCAAGATCGAAGTCGACCTAGTCGCCGACATGACGGTCTACAATCCGTTCGATTTCTTCGTTGAGGAGAGCGCCGAGACCTTTCCGTTCGACTATCCGGAAGAAATCAGGGAAGACCTCGCCATCTACCGGACGCCAGAGCCGGCGGGACCCTTGCTGTCGAAATTCCTGGAAAGCATCGACCGCAGCCCGACAAACACCGTCAATTTCCTGGTCGATCTCAATGCTAGGCTGCAGCGCGAGATCGCCTATATCGTGCGCATGGAGACAGGCGTGTTCTCGCCGGAGGAGACGCTTGCCGCTGCCAAGGGCTCGTGCCGGGATTCGAGCTGGCTGCTGGTGCAGATCCTGCGCAATCTCGGCATCGCCGCACGCTTCGTCTCCGGCTATCTGATCCAGCTCAAGCCCGATCTGGTGTCGCTCGATGGGCCGTCCGGAACGTCGGTCGATTTCACCGACCTGCACGCCTGGTGCGAGGTCTATATTCCAGGCGCCGGCTGGATCGGTTTCGATCCGACTTCCGGCCTGCTCACCGGCGAGAGCCATGTGCCGCTGGCAGCGACGCCGCATTATCGCAATGCAGCACCCATCTCCGGCATGGCGAGCTTCGCCAATGTCGATTTTGGCTTTGACATGCGGGTCGACCGCATCGCCGAGCATCCGCGCATCACCAAGCCGTTCTCGGATGAGAGCTGGGAAGCGCTCGATGCTCTCGGCAACAAGGTCGATGCCGTTCTGCGCGAGCAGGACGTGCGGCTCACCATGGGCGGCGAGCCGACCTTCGTGTCGATCGACGATTTCGAATCCGCCGAATGGAACACCGCCGCCGTCGGCCCGACCAAGCGTGACAAGGCGGACCAGCTCATCCGCCGGCTGCGCGAGCGCTTCGCGCCGGGCGGTTTCCTGCATTATGGCCAGGGCAAGTGGTATCCGGGCGAGAGCCTGCCGCGCTGGACCTTCTCGCTCTACTGGCGCACCGACGGCGAGCCGGTGTGGCAAGACCCGTCGCTGATCGCGCGCGAGAATGGCAATGCTGCGATCGGTCCCGAACAGGCCGAAAGCCTGCTCACGGCGATCGCCGGCGAGCTCGGCATCGACAAGGCGATGGTGAGCGAGGCCTATGAAGATCCGGCCGAATGGCTGCTCAAGGAAGGCAAGCTGCCGGACAATGTCGATCCGTCCAATTCGAAGCTGGAAGACCCGGAAGAGCGCAGCCGCATGGCGCGTGTTTTCGAGCGCGGGCTGACCAAGCCGTCGGGTTATGTGCTGCCGGTGCAGCGATGGAACAGCCAGGCCGCTGGCCAGCGCTGGCGCTCGGAGAAATGGAAGACGAGGCGGGGCCGCCTGTTCCTGGTGCCGGGCGACTCCCCGGTCGGCTATCGCCTGCCGCTGGGCACACTGCCTTATGTTCCGCCGGCGCAATTCCCGTATATCGTGCCGGTCGATCCCTCCGTGCCGCGCGGCGCGCTGCCGTCGCGCGAGGCTATCTTGCCCCAGCCGTCGCCAGCTGAACTGGAAGGCGCGGACGAAATGGCACGCCGCCAGCAGACCGTGTCTTTCACCGCTGCGAGCGCGCAGCAGGACCGCGTCGAGCAGCAACTGACGGAGATCGGCGGCGCGGTGCGCACCGCGCTCACCGTCGAGCCGCGCGACGGCCGGCTCTGCGTGTTCATGCCGCCGGTCGAGGCGTTGGAGGATTATCTCGAACTGGTGGCGGCGGCGGAGAACGCGGCGAAGGCCATCGGCCTGCCGGTGCATATTGAAGGCTATGCCCCGCCGCACGATCCGCGCCTCAACGTCATCCGCGTGGCGCCGGATCCGGGCGTCATCGAGGTGAACATCCACCCGGCCGCCAACTGGACCGAATGCGTTGCCACCACCACAGCGATCTACGAAGAAGCACGGCAGTCGCGGCTCGGCACCGACAAGTTCATGATCGATGGCCGCCATACCGGAACCGGCGGCGGCAACCATGTCGTGGTCGGCGGCGCGACGCCGAATGACAGCCCGTTCCTGCGCCGGCCCGACCTGTTGAAGAGCCTGGTGCTGCAATGGCAGCGGCATCCGTCGCTGTCCTATATGTTTTCCGGCCTGTTCATCGGTCCGACCAGCCAGGCGCCGCGCTTCGACGAGGCGCGGCACGATTCACTTTACGAGCTGGAGATCGCGCTGGCGCAGGTGCCTCATCCGGACAAGGGCAATGCACCGTTGCCATGGCTGGTCGACCGGCTATTCCGCAACCTCCTGACCGACGTGACCGGCAATACGCACCGTTCGGAAATCTGCATCGACAAATTGTTCTCGCCGGACGGCCCGACCGGCCGGCTGGGACTGGTCGAATTCCGCGGTTTCGAGATGCCGCCCAATGCGCGCATGAGCCTCGCCCAGCAGTTGCTGGTCCGTGCGATCATCGCCCGCGCCTGGAAGAACCCGCTCGACGGACGCTTCGTGCGCTGGGGCACGTCGCTGCACGACCGCTTCATGCTGCCGCATTACGTCTGGGCGGATTTTCTCGACGTGTTGGAGGATCTGAAGCTCAACGGCTTCGACTTCCGCCCCGAATGGTTCGCGGCCCAGCTCGAGTTCCGCTTCCCCTTCTGCGGCGAGGTTCAGCATGCCGGCGTGAAGCTGGAGCTCAGGCAGGCGCTGGAGCCCTGGCATGTGATGGGCGAGCAGGGTGCGATCGGCGGCACGGTACGCTTCGTCGATTCCTCGGTCGAGCGGCTGCAGGTGCGGACGGAAGGCCTCAATCCGGAGCGTCACGCCATCGTCTGCAACGGCCGCATCGTGCCGATGAAGGTTACCGACACCAGAGAGGTCGCGGTGGCCGGCGTGCGCTTCAAGGCCTGGCAGCCGGCCTCCGGCCTGCATCCAGCCCTGCCGGTCAACACGCCGCTGGTCTTCGACATCTACGACCGCTGGTCGGGCCGCTCGGTCGGCGGCTGCGTCTACCATGTCGCGCATCCGGGCGGCCGCAACTACGACACCTTCCCGGTCAACGGCAACGAGGCCGAGGCCCGGCGACTTGCCCGCTTCGAGCCACGCGGCCATACGCCGGGCGGCTATGTGCTGCGCGACGAAGAAGCCTCTGAAGAATTCCCGATGACCCTTGACCTAAGGCGGCCGGCGAGACTCTGATCGACCATGGCCAAGGGGAATCAGAAACGGGCGGGCGGCAGGCCGCGGGCGCAGAGCCTGCTGGAACGCTACCGGCCGATCGAAGGCGTCGTCGACGAGATGGTCGACGCGTCGGGCAGCCCGCGTCCGGCCTGGCGCTCCTTCATCGACGCACTCGACGTTTTGGGGGCGGAGCGGCTTGGGCAGCGTTTTGCCCGGGCCGACCAGTATCTGCGCGATGCAGGCGTCTATTACCGCGTCTATGACAAGGCAGGCGCCAATGAGCGGGAATGGCCGCTCGCCTATGTTCCGCTGCTGATCGACGAGCAGGAATGGGCCGAGATCAGCGCCGGACTGGTCCAGCGCGCCGACCTGTTCGAGGCGATCCTGGCCGACATATATGGGCCGAACCGGCTGATCGAGAAGGGCATCCTGCCGGCCGGGCTGATCGCGGCGAGCCCGGAATATCTGCGCCCCATCGCCAGCGTGAGGCCGGCCAGCGGGCATTTCCTGCACATGGTCGCCTTCGAGCTCGGCCGTGGCCCGGACGGCCGCTGGTGGGTGCTGGGCGACCGCACCCAGGCGCCGTCGGGCGCCGGTTTCGCGCTGGAGAACCGTGTCGCCACGACGCGGGCGCTGTCGGACATCTATGGCGAGATGCATGTGCACCGCCTTGCCGGCTTCTTCCGCCGCTTCCGCGACGCGCTGAACGGTATGGCCAAGGATTCCAGCGGTCGTGTCGCCATCCTGACGCCGGGGCCGCTCAACGAAACCTATTACGAGCATGCCTATATCGCCCGCTATCTCGGCATCATGCTGCTCGAGGGCGAGGACCTGACCGTCTCCGGCGGCAGGCTGATGGTGCGCACCGTTTCCGGCCTGATGCCGATCGGCGTCTTGTGGCGGCGGCTCGATGCGGCCTTTGCCGACCCGCTGGAACTCAAGCCGGACTCGCAGATCGGCACGCCGGGGCTGGTCGAGGCGATCCGGCGCGGCACGGTGTCGGCCGTCAATGCGCTGGGCTCAGGCCTGATGGAGACGCGGGCGCTGCTGTCCTTCCTGCCCAGGATCGCGCGGGAACTGCAGGCTGACGACCTCAAGCTGCCGAACATCGCCACCTGGTGGTGCGGGCAGGAGAGCGAGCGCGCCCATGTGCTTGCCAATATCGACCGCATGGTGGTCGGCCCGGCGCTGTCGACCCGGCTCGCCTTCGAGGACGACGGCGCGACCCGGCTCGGATCATCCCTGTCGGCCGGCGAGCGGGCCGAGCTCGTCGCGCGGATCGAAGCGGATGGCGCCGGTTTCGTCGGCCAGGAAGCGGTGACGCTGTCGACCACACCGGTGTTTGTCGGCGGTTTGCTGGAACCACGACCCGCCAGCCTGCGCGTCTATCTGGCGCGCACGCCGGAAGGCTGGACCGTGATGCCCGGTGGCTTCGCCCGCGTCGGCTTCTCGCTCGACCCGACGGCGATCGCCATGCAGCGCGGCGGCCAGGCCGCGGATGTCTGGGTGGTCAGCGACAGGCCGGTCGAGCGCGAGACGCTGCTGCCGCAGGAACATGAGAGCTTCACCCGCAGCATGCCGGGCAGCCTCCCCAGCCGCGCGGCGGAGAACCTGACCTGGCTAGGACGCTATATCGAGCGCTCGGAAGACACGTTGCGCGTGTTGCGCGCCTATCACGTGCGGCTTGCCGAGACGTCCGATCCGGACATGCCGCTGCTGGCCGATATCAGGGACTATCTCGAGCCGTACGGCATCGACGTCGGAACGGCGATACCGCCGGGGTTGATCGGGACCTTGGACAGCGCGGTCTACAGTGCTGGCCAGATTCGTGACCGCTTCTCGCCCGATGGCTGGCTGGCGCTTAAGGATCTGTCGAAGACTGTTCACAAGTTCGCGGAGACGGTAGCGCCCGGAGACGACGCGACGCGGGCGATGACGGTCATGCTGCGCAAGCTCGCCGGCTTTTCCGGCCTGCTGCATGAGAACATGTACCGCTTCACAGGCTGGCGTTTCCTGGAGATCGGCCGCAGGCTGGAACGGGGTATCCAGATCGCCCGCACGCTCAGCCGGCTGACCAGGAAAGGGGCGCCGGAGGGCGCGCTCGACATGATGCTGGAGATCGGCGACAGCGTCATGACCCATCGCCGGCAATATCCGGTGCAGGCCGGGCGGCGCACGGTCATCGACCTGCTGGCGCTCGACCCGCTCAATCCGCGCTCGGTCCTTTTCCAACTCGAGCGGCTGAAAACCGAGATCGGCATGCTGCCTTCGGTCGGCGGCGAGGGGCATATGTCGACGGCCGCGAAGGAAATCCTGCAGCTCAACACTGCAATCGCAGTGAGGGAACCATCGGACATGACGGCGGATGTGCTTGATGATCTCGCGACCGAGATCGGCAATCTCTATAACAGCCTAGCCAAAGCCTATTTTGGTTAGCATGCTGTACGATATCAGGCTTCACCTCAGCTACGACTATGACGCCGCGGCCGGTGGCAGCCGGCATCAGGTGCGGGTGCTGCCGCCTACGATCGCGGGCGTGCAGCGCGTCGTGGTCGCCTCGCTGTCTTTCGTGCCAAACCCATCCGAGCGCACGGATTTTTTCGATTTCTTCGGCAACAACGTCACCGCGATAGCCTTTCGCGATGTCCATGACGGCCTCGACATCAAGATGAGCGCGCGTGTGTCGGTGTCGCGTCCGGAACCCGGCCTTGACGTCTCGCCGGATCTGCAGCAGCTCAAAGAGGAACTCGGCTCGGTCCGCTCCCTGTCGCCATCCGCGCCGCATCATTTCCTCGCCGCCAGCGATCATGTCGGCGTCGATGCCGCGATCACGGCCTATGCGCGGGAAAGCCTGGCCGGCTCAACGGTGGCTACGGCGGCCGATCTGTGCAATCGCATCCATCGCGATTTCACCTATGACGGCAAGGCGACGACGGTGCAGACGCGGGCGGGCGACGCCTTCGCGCTGAAGCGCGGCGTGTGCCAGGATTTTTCGCATATCATGATCGCCGGCTTGCGCGGGCTGGGCATCCCCGCCGGCTATGTCAGCGGCTTCCTGCGCACGATCCCGCCCAAGGGAAAGCCGAGGCTCGAGGGCGCCGATGCCATGCATGCCTGGGTCAAGGTTTGGTGCGGCCGCGATGCCGGCTGGCAGGAATTCGACCCGACCAACGGCATGCGGGCGAGCAACGACCATATCACCGTCGGCTATGGCCGCGACTATTCCGATGTGGCGCCGATCGTCGGCGTGCTGAAGACGACAGGCGGCCAGGTCGGCGAGCAGGCGGTCGACGTCATTCCGGTTGCCATGGAAAAGGTGTGACGGCAATCCCGATTGCCCTATAGTCGCTTCTCAACTGCGCCTGCCGTCGGTATCCTGGGTATGGGATTGACGGGGGGCGCGCCTGCGTGGGTGTGGTGTGCGGCGACAGGGTTTGGAAGAGGTCAGCGTCATCATTGCGGCGCACAATGCCGCTCAGACAATTGCTCGGACGCTCGCTTCGCTGGTCTCGGAAAAGGAGGTCATCGGTGAAGTGCTGGTGGTCGACGATTGTTCCTCCGACGCCACCGCTGCCGTCGCCACGGAGACGGCGTTGCGGTTTGCCTTGCCGATGCGCGTCATCAAATCGAGCTGCCGCGACGCCGGGGGCTCCAGGAATCTGGCTCTGGAGCAGGCCCGTTGTCCCTGGGTCTACATGATCGACGCCGACGACCTCATCTGGAAGGCGGCCTGCGTACATTGCTGGCCACGGCCACCAAGGCCCAACCCACGGCCGACATGGCGGTCGGCGCCTTCCGTCGGCGGGCCGACGGCGAGGAGCGGTCGACCAAGATGCCGGGCGTCTACACAGCCAGCGGGCTTGCCAATGCCTGCGCCTATCTCGATGGGCGGATACGGTCGATTGCAGTCGGCAGCGCGCTGGTGTCGCGGCGGGTCATTGGCGAAACGAGATTCCCGGTTGGGCTTGCCTATGACGAGGACACGCTGTTTTGGGCGCGCGTCATCGCCAAGGCATCGGTTGCCGTCGTGAGACAACCGATCTTCACCTATTTCGTGTCTGCGGAGCGCTCCGACGATCGTTTCACGGTCAGATCTGCCGGGCGCTTTTTGGAATGGCGCCTGGCGCTGCGCCGGCTCCGGTCCTGCGGCATCGCGGAGCGGTCGCTGAAGGTCAGGGAAGGCCTCGTTGCCTTGAAGATCGCGCGCGTTCATTACGCGCGCGGCGATTTTCGACAAGGCGGCAAGATTCCTCAACGTGGCCGAGGCCGCGCCACGGGCGGGCGCGAACGCCTGGCGTTGCATGCGCTATCGATTGAAGGTCACTCTACGGCGCCGGTTCTCGGCTTCGGCCGCCCAACCGCAACGCGCCTGATGGCGTCGAGGCCGGACCTCACGACTATCTGGCAGCCGGCAATGGATCCTCAAGCCCATGCCGGCCGGTAATAGCT
>NZ_RZRY01000440.1:0-5403 GCF_003998035.1 Mesorhizobium sp. M2A.F.Ca.ET.039.01.1.1
GTCGAGAGCCGTGAAGATGGAAGGCTGGTCCGCGGCTTCCAGCCCGGCGAGCCGGGCCACGCCGTCTTCGCCGCCGACAATGCCTAACGGCCCGGGCACCGCGTCATGCCAGATCGCCTCGGCTGTCCGCGAGATCGATTGCGCCGGCCAGCACATCGGCTGCAGGTGACCGCGGACGTTGCAGCCGGTCCAGCGGGTGACGGCGTAGGCGCTCGATACGGCGACCACGCATAGCAGGGCCAGCACCGTCAACCGGCGCAATTCCGTCGCTCCCAGCCGGTGGCCCAGGAGCGCGATCGCCAGGGCGCCCACGAGATTGTACATCGTCGCGCCCCAGGACTCGCCGGTGCCTGTGAACAGCGAGGCGATCATGATGAGGAGCGCTGGCCCCAGACCCATCCACGCCAGATAGATAATAGCGCGCCGCTCGGGAGCCGGCTGGGGCTGCAAGGGCTCCTGCGCGGGGCTTGTTCGCCGCCGCAGCAGGCCGGACAGAGCAAGAACGACGGGAACAGCGGAAAGCCCGGCAAGCTGAACGCCGATATAGTAAAGCCTGGCGCGGTGGGCGAGGACCCATTCGTTGCGGTGCGCGGCGTAGGTCAGCGGCAGGAAATCGAGTCGGAAAAGCTCGACCGCCAGCGGTGCCGCGATGCCAAGGAAAACCGCAAGGCCAAGCCACGGCCATGGGGTGGCGAGCCGGTTCCGGGCACGGCTATCGTATAAGAGCCAGATGCCGCCGAAAACCAGCAGCAAAGCCGTCGAGAACTTGGCGTAGAGTCCCAGGCCGGAGACGACGCCGAGGGCGAGCCACCAGCCGGGCCGTCCGTCGCGCGCGGCGCGCCACAACAGCCATGAGATGCCGGCCCAGAAAGGCATCTGTGCATAGTCGTGGTTGAATTGCGGGGTCGGCCAACCGAAGAAATAGATCGAGGGCATCAGCAACACCGCGGCGAGAGCGCGGGTCGACCCCATGATGTCGCGTGCGAGAAGATAGACCAGGATGAAAGTCGTCGAGATCAGCAGTTGCGAAAGCATATATTGCGGCCAGCGGAACGAGCCGGTCAGTAGATGGCTGATCTCAAGCAGCCAGCAGGGTAACTGCGGGTGTTTGTAGGTCAGCAGAACCCATTCGCGGCCCCACATGAACCCCTCGACGACGTCGTATGGCGGCCCAACATTGACGAGCGCCGGCATGACGGTCCAGCAAGCGATCTGGGTGAGGCACAAAAGCGCCAGCAATCGCCATGGATGCCGGATCAGTCCGTTCCAGATCGAAGGCGGATTGCGTTCCGCGGTGGCTGCCACCGGCCAAAGATGAACGGATTCGCTGGTTCTCGACATGCGGGCCTAAAACCACACCGGTGAATTTCTGAACAGTCCGATAGCAAAAGCTTACGAAAATGTATGCTGCCGCAACATTGTAAAACCAAGATTGCGATGGAACCCGTCGCCGGCGCTTCGGGCAGAACCGTGGCCGGCTGAATGTTGGTTGAGCCGGGCCTCCCAAGGCGCCGCGGTTCTAGCCATACGGGTGTCTCCATGCGTCACCAGCACGCCGTCATCCATCATCGCGGGCTCGACTTCTGGTCGGCGCGCGCGGCGGTTCTCGTCGTCATCTGTCTTCAGCTTTTGGTCATCAACAACCTGTCCTGCGGTCCGCGCTGGCTAGCCCCGACCGTCGAGGCGGCACTGCTGGTGCCCCTGTCGATCGCGACGGCATGGACGCAGATGCAGACGCGCACGGCTGTCGACCACGAGCATTGGTACGCGATCGGCCGATTGCGCCTCTACATCCGCCGCACGGCATTGGTGATGACCGGCGTCATCAGCATCATGAATTGCGGATCGCTGGTTTTCCTGGTGCGGGCGCTGCTGGAAGGGCATGCCGGCGCCGGCACCACGCTGCTCGTCGATGCGCTCAACATCTGGGTCACCAATGTGATCGTCTTTGCGCTGTGGTTCTGGAGCACGGACAGGGGCGGGCCGCCGACCTGTGGCCTGGTCAAGCGCGCGCAGGCCGACTTCCTGTTCCCGCAAATGACGCTGCCAGATAGCGAGATACAAGGCTGGCTGCCGGGCTTTGTGGACTATTTCTTCCTGGCTTTCACCAACGCCACCGCCTTCTCGCCGACCGACACCTTGCCGCTCACGCAGCGCGCAAAGCTCCTGATGATGGCCGAAGCGATGATCTCGCTCTTGACGATCGCGCTGGTGGCGGCGCGGGCGGTCAACATCCTGGCCTAAAACTGTATCGATATTCGGGTGAGGCTGGCCTGCGAATGGTGGCTTCCTGCGCTTCCGGTGCTCACGTACTGCAAGTACGCTCCGCTCCGGTTCTCGGAATCCACCCTTCTCGGCTCACCCTGACCCGAATCTCGATACAGTTTTTCCGAACTCAATGGCCGCGTTCCCAACGCATTCCAGCCAGTCGCGGATCGGCAAAAGCGGTGCGTGAGAATTCCAGCCGCTTATCGGGAAATTCGCAGATCGCCTGCAGGCCGAAAGAGCCGATCCGGATGCGCCAGGTCTGTGGCTCCAGCGGCCTGGCCTTGGCAAAGCCCTTGCACGTCAACAAAGCGATGTTGGCGCCCTTGGGATCGCGTACCGAGCGATAGCGGATCGCCTGTATCTCGGCTTCGCGCGCGACATCGGCGATCGCCTGACAGGCGGTGTAATCGGTGGGCAGCGCCCAGGCCTTCTCGTTCCGATCGAGCGGCGGCCGCGTCAGGTCGATCGCGCTCTCGCATTTGATCGCGGCGGCGAAGGCAGTGTATTCCGCCGCATCGTTCGGCCATGGCGTCGCCGGCGACTCCGCAAAGAACAGCAAGCGGTAGAAGGCCATCTCCGCCACCGCCGTCAGCACTGTCTCGGCCGCGTAGTAGACGCCTTTCGTCTTGCCCGCGCGACGGAAGCGCGAGCCGTAAGGATAGACGGAGCCGTAGCGGAAAGGCGTCGCCAGCAGATAATGGAGGTGGCGGCATTCCAGCGGGATATGGGGCTTGGTGTCCTCGACGAGGTCCTCGAGCAGCGACTGCTCGTCGAGCGTGTCGACCAGCTTGAGGGTCGACACGCGGTGCTGCGCCTCCACCATGCGCCAGTATTTGCCTTCGAGCCTGACGGCCTCAGACGAGAGCGCGCCGGGAGTCCAGGTAGGCAATGACATCGACAAGTCCGGCAATGGTCAGGATTTTCTCGAGCGGCGTGCCGTCGAGCGTGATGTTGGGATTCCTCAGCCATGCCCGCGCCACAGTCTCGTCGCCGCCGACGATGGCGTCGAGCGAGCGGAACAGGCGGACGAACAGCACCGCCAGCTCGAAGGGCTTGGTGCCGCGTTCGAGCAGGAACTCCTGTTTGCGCATGCGCGAGATCGTTGCCTCCGACACACCGATGACCAAAGCGAGCGTCCTGGCGGTGATATCGAGCAGGTCGGCCGCGCGCAGCGTGGCCTTGGTGATGACGGCGTTTTCGGCCGCCGTCGCGGCCGCGACTGGACGTTGCATAAGCGCACCCTTTCATTTCTGTGGAAAATATAGTCCACAAAAATTCTTCTGGAAAGGGTGATGTCAGTCTTTCTTGTAAAGCAGCCAGCCTTTGCCAGCTCGTCCGCCGGTGGCCGAGTGCCTTGTCACGCGGTTGCGGCCGCCGACCTTGGAGCGGTAAAGCGCGCGGTCCGCCTTGGTGTAGAGATCCTCGGGGTTTTCCGCCTCCGAGGCCATACAGATGCCCAGCGATACGGTGACGGTGCCGTAGTTCATGCCGGTCTGGCTGCTGGTGAACGGGGTCTGCTCGATCAGCGCCCGGATGCGCTCGGCGATCTCGTATGTGGCGTCCTCGCTGGCGCCTTCGACGATGAGCGCAAACTCCTCGCCGCCGGTGCGCGCGACGAACATGTCGGCACGCACGCTGGACTGGAAGATCTCGGCGATGATCTGCAGGATCCTGTCGCCGACCGGGTGGCCGTAGCGATCGTTTATGTCCTTGAAATGATCGATATCGGCAAGGATCAAGGCGTTGAACAGGATGCCGCGATTGCTGTTGTAGATCCGGGTGATCTCCTTGTCGAAGGCGCGTCGGTTCCACAGTTGCGTGAGCGGATCGGTGTCGGCAAGCCGTTTGTATTCCTCGAGTTTCGACTTGACGCTTTCAAGCTCGGCCGTCTTTTCGCTGAGCGTGCTGGCGATCTGGCGGCCATGGTCGATCGTCGAGCTGGTGGCGGCCGACATTGCGCCAGCGATCTTCTGCAGGAGTTCCTGCGAAAGCAGACTGCGGTTGCTCAGTCCGCTCGAGGTCTCGTCGAGCAGACGGCCGTATTTCTCGATATGCGAGCGCTCGCTGCGCAACAGCGCGGCGATGTCCTCGAGCTCCTTGGCGACCATCTCGCGGGCATGTTCGACGATGGCCGGTCCGTGATGCTGGGGGAAGAAGATGCGCCCGATGCCGTCGAGGTCCTCCTGGGTCGGTCGGTTGCTCAACGAGACGACGGCAAGGCTGAGTTCGTGATTGCTGCCGCTGAGCGCCTCGTAGAAGATTTCATAGTTGCGGGGCATGCCAAGCACGCCGAGCTGCCGCATCGTCGCCACGACGGTGCTGGCGATGTCGGTATTCCTGTCGGTGGGAACGGCTGCCGGCTGCATGTTCAGTTTCACTGCCCCTTCAGTGCGACCGGAGACCTGCCACCGCCGGGAGTCGCTAACTCGGGGATTTGAATCGGAATTGCGGTGCGACGGCGCGTCCCCAACACGACCTTCGCTTGCAGGAAACATAGATGCAGTTGCGCTAAAGTTTCCTTAATGGCCTGCATTTCCTCGATGTCTCTGCTACCTCAGGATGTAGAGTCGTGTGAGGCGCAGCTTTTTAAACGCGTCGCTTCGGTGTCGCATTTGCCTGCGCCCAGCCACTTCAAACCTGAAATTCTGGCGGCAATGGATCGGAGGATGGTCGAAGGAGGCCGGAAATGGACGACAACCACAGGGGATCGTGCCTGTGCGGGGCGGTGCGTTTCAGGACGAGTGGCCCGCTGCGCGGCGTCGTCTATTGCCATTGCTCGCAATGTCGCCGGCAGACCGGCCATTTCGTCGCGGCTACCGCCTCCAGGGATGCCGATATCGTCATAGAAGGGTCCGACGCGCTCAGCTGGTACGGTGCTTCCGATGTGGCGAAACGCGGCTTCTGTCGGACCTGCGGCTCGCTGCTCTTCTGGAAGCACAATGAACTGGACACGATTTCCATCATGGCCGGATCCTTCGAGAGGCCGAGCGGCCTCACGGCGGAAAGCCACATCTTCGTGGGCGACAAAGGCGATTACTATTCGATCGAGGACGGGCTGCCGCAGTTCGAGAAATCGACGCCGTCGATAAAGGTCGCCGACGGATGAATTTTGCGGCGGCTGCCTTATTCCCTTGA
>NZ_RZRY01000441.1:0-5397 GCF_003998035.1 Mesorhizobium sp. M2A.F.Ca.ET.039.01.1.1
GTTATGCACGATCCTAAGCGGCGCGGGATAGGCCGCGGCGCGCGGTGCTGGTTTGGTAAATGAAAGTATAAATTTGAATAAAATTTGACAAAAAATGGAATAGCGTGATTCGCCGAAACTTACCCACCTTCCTTTCCGATAATTTGAGACAAGATTGGTAGTGTCCACAGTCAAAGGTGGGCGTTATGAAAATACAAAAAGCAGCCCCGGGAATGACGGGGATCAAGGTACTCTTGCTGGCTGCCGGCCTTGCCGGCTTCGCAAATCCATCATCCGCCAGCGCGAATTCGAGCCCGGAACCGGCCCTGCAGAAGGTGGTTGCGCCGGCGAGCCTCGGTGGCGTTTCGCTGGCCCGGCCGCAGCCCTGGCAGCCAGCTGTCGCATACCGCACCGCGGACATTTCGACTGGCTACGCGCCGGCGGCCGAGGTTGAAGCGCTTTCCGCCGCCAAGGCCGAACCCGGCATAGACCCGATCCATACCGCCGCGATCATCCCCGGTGTCTTCGGCTCCGTCGCCTTGTCGATGCGCAACTTCCCGGTAGCGGCGCGCTGGGCTCCCGTCTACAAGGCCATCGTCGACTGCACGGCGGGCAGCCCTTGCGACCATGAGAGTCCGGCTTTCTCCGAGATCATCGACATTGCCGCCGGCAAGGGCTTTCGCGACAAGCTGTCCTTCGTCAACTCAAGCATCAACCGCCTGATCGCCTATCGCAAGGACAGCGCCGTCTACGGCAAGCTCGACTATTGGGCAAAGCCTTCGGAAATCCTCGAGCATCGCGCAGGCGATTGCGAGGACTTCGCCATACTCAAGATGGCGGCGCTGCTCAGGGCCGGCATTCCGGCGCAGAGCATGTCGCTGGTGGTGCTCCAGGATCGCCGCCGCAAGTTCTTCCATGCCGTGCTGTCGGTCAGCACGGGAAGCGGCGCCTTCATCCTCGACAGCCTGGGCAATGCGGTCCTGCGCGACAGCGACCTGCCCGACTATGTTCCGCTCTATTCCTTCAGCACCGATCGCGCCTGGATCCACGGATCGAAGTCCGGCGCGCAGATCGCCGACATCGCCGGCGGCTTCGCGACGGTGGCGCCCGGCGAAGGATCGCCGGAATCGTCATTGGCTTCGGATATGAGGCAATAGACTGGGGGGGGTCGCCTTTTCGCGACACGCAGAAGCACAGGAAATCGCTGCGCGTTCTTCCTGAGGTACGCTACCCGTTGAAGACAAAGGCCATCAGAAGTTCCGGCTCGGCGACAGGCGCGCGCACGGCGCTGAGCTGGCCACGATAGCGCCGCTCGCCGGCGCCGATGACGAAGCCGCTGGTGACCGGCGTTTCGCCATTGGCGTCGAGCCTGGCGAAGATATCGGTGACGTTGAGATCGAGCGCCAGCTTCAAATCCTGCCGCCCATCCTCTCCGGGCGCGCTCGGCAACTGTCGCCTGACCAGTTGCTGGAACGGCGTGTTGAAGGCCAGGATCTTCTTCGACGACGACAGCGCGAAAGCCGGTGATGGGCAGGCGACCAGGATCGCGTTGATCGTGCGGATCGAGGCGAGCTTGCGCAATTTCATGCTTTCCTCGGCAAGACCGCGCATGCAGGCGACCCGGATCGCCGAGGTGAGGTTGCCCTCGGGATGATGCTCGGCGATCTCCTCGACCAGCATACCGATCGTGCATTTGCGGCTTTCCGCCATGTGCTTCAGCGACACCCAGAAGGCGCGCTCCAGCCGGATGCCGCGACGTACGCCGCCGCGCGCCACGACGCGGAATTCCGGGCCGAAATCCTCGGCCGCGAGCGCCGGCAGCAGCCGTTCGCGCGGAGTGTCCGGGCGCATTGCGCTATCGTTCACTCATCGCCTCCTGACGCGCCTTGTTGATCGGCTTCAAGAGATAGTTGAGGATCGTCTTGCGTCCGGTCTTGATGTCGACCGAGCAGATCATGCCGGGGATGATCGAATAGGTCTTGCCGTTCCTCGTCAGCGTCGACTTCTCGGTGGCGACGCGCACCTGATAATAGGGCTCGCCGGTCTTCTGGTCGACGAGACTGTCGGCGGTGATGTTGGAGACCTTGCCCTCGATGCCGCCGAAGATCGAGAAATCATAGGCCGTGACCTTGATCAGCGCCTCCTGGTTCGGCTGGATGAAGGCAACGTCGCGCGGCGAAACCCGAGCCTCGACCAGCAGCGTCTCGGATGTCGGCACGATGCCGGCCACGACCGCGCCCGGCTGCACGAAGGCGCCGAGCGTGTTGACGTCGAGCGTGTTGACGATGCCGTCGACCGGCGAGCGTATATCGGTGCGCGCGACCTTGTCGGTGGCGCCGCGGATGGTTTCGTCGACGACGGAAAGGTCGGCAAGCGCCTGCGTCAGGTCGCTCAGCGCCTCTTGCTGCAATTGCAGGCCGAGCTCGTTCACCTGAAGCTGCGCTTCGGTGATTGCCGCCTGGGTCTTCTTGATGGTCTCTCCGGCGAGTGCCAGCTGTCCGTGCAGGTCGGTCTGCTCGCGCTCGACGCGGATCTGCTCGGTCCTGGCCATCAGGCCCTTCTTGACCATGGGTTCCACCAGCGCCGCTTCCTGGTCGGTCACGGCCAGGCTCTTGGCCAGGCGGTCTGAATTGGCGGTGGCCTCGTCCAGCTCCTTCTCGCGCTGGTCGAGGCGCGATTTGAGAACCGACAACTTGACCTCGAAATTGTCGCGGCGCGCGACGAGCAGCTTTTGCTCGTTGTCGCAAATTTCCGGCGCAACCGTCTGGATTTCCGTGGGGCAGGGGAAGGCCCCTTCGACATTGCCGCTCTGCTCGAACTGCAGCCGCGCGATGCGTGCCTGCAGCGCTCGCGCCTTGGCCTTCTCCTCGCCCAGGCTCGACGTGTTGCCCGAATTGTCGAGACGGATGATGAGGTCGTTCTTCTTGACGGTCTGGCCGATCTGGACGGCGATCTCCTGCACGACGCCGGGTTCGCTGGCTTGGATGACCTGCGTCTTCGAGGCGGGTATCACCTTGCCTTCGCCGCGCGCGATCTCGTCCACCTCGGCAAATGATGCCCAGCCCGTGAAGCACACGAACAGGGCGCCGACGATGTAGACGGACGCGGAGGCGAAAAGAGGTGGCCGGTCTTCCCTTGCAAGCATGTCTGCGTTCCGGTCAGGCACTGCCTTTCTGCAGCGCCTGGATGACTTGTTCCTTTGGCCCGTCGGCGACGACGCGGCCTTGCTCGATGACGATGAGGCGGTCGGCAAGCTCCAGCATGCTGTAGCGATGGGTCGATACGATCAGCGTCGTGTTGCGGTCGAACGCCACCTTGAGCTGCTTGATCAACTGCCGTTCCGAGGCGAGGTCCATCGAACCCGACGGCTCGTCGAGGAAGACGATCGTCGGCTTCGTCAAAAGCAGCCGGGCGATTGCCACCGACTGTCTTTGCCCGCCCGAGAGATTGGTGCCGCGCTCGCCGACATTCATGTCGTAGCCGCGCGGGTGCCGCGAGACGAAGTCGTCGACGCCCGCGGCCTTCGCCGCGTCGATGATCTCCCCGTCGGTCGCTTCCGGCGCCGCCATCAGGAGGTTCTCCTTGATGGTTCCCGAAAACAGGTCGCCGGCCTGCGCGACGATGCCGACCGCGGCGCGAACCTCCGACGGATGGTATTGGCGGATGTCGATGCCGTCGATGAGCAGTTCCCCCGACGTGGGCAGGAAAAGCCGGCCGATCAGGCGGCCCATCGTGGTCTTGCCGGAACCGATGCGGCCGATGATGCCCACCCGCTCGCCGGGCCTGACCGTGATGTTGAGCCCGCTCAGAACCTCGTTTTCCGTGCCGGGATAGGCGAAACCGACATTCCTGAAGACGAGCGCGCCGCTGCGGATCGGCCGGTTGACGAAACCGACCGTGTCGGGGCGGTCCTCCGGCTGCGACATGATCGTGTTGATGATCCTGAGCGACAGCATGGCCTGCCGAAAACGCGCAAGCGTGATCGCGATCTGGCCGAGCGGCGCCACGGCGCGGCCGGCGAGCATCACGGTGCCGATGATGGCGCCCGTCGAGACCTGTCCCTCGGAGAAGGCATAGGCGCCGGCCACAACCAGGGCGACTGTCACGAATTGCTGGATGGCGCCGGTGATGTTGCCTGCCGCCGCCGAGAGCTCCTTGATCTTCTCCGAGGTGTTGGCCGCGTTCTTCGAGTGCTCGCCCCATTTGCGCAGCAGATAGGCCTCGGCGCGCAGCGACTTGATCGTCTCCAGCGTGGAAATGGATTCGACCAGCAGGGCCTGGCGCTGCGATGCCTCGTTCATCGAGGCCGCGACCCGCTTGCCGATCCGCCGCTGCGTCATCAGCCCGACGATGACGGAGATGATGAAAGCCAGCGCCGGTATGATCACCAGCCAGCCGCCGATGGCATAGATCACAGCCAGGAAGACGAACACGAACATCGTGTCGATGAAGACGCTGATGGTGTTCGAGGTGAAGAACTCGCGCACGAACTCGTATTGCGTGACACGGTTTGCGTATTCGCCGGTCGATCCGGGCCGGGCCGAAAGCGAGGAATTCAGCACCTTTTCGAACAGCAGATAGGATATCCGCAAATCCGCCTTGCGTCCGGCATAGTCGATCAGCGACGCCCTGGCCGTCTTGAGCAGCAGGTCGAACAGGATGGCCGCGCCGATGCCGAGCGCCAGCACCCAAAGCGTGGAGATCGCCTTGTTCGGCAGGATGCGGTCGTAGACATTCATGGTGAAGATCGGCGAGGCGATCGCCAAAAGATTGATGAAGACCGCCGACAGCACCACCTTGGAATAGGTGCGCCAGAACGCCCCCATGGTGCCGGTCAGCCAGTGGCGCCTTTCGATCCGCGCGGCCGTGCCGACGGTCATCTCTTCGGCCGTGTTGCCATAGGTGATCGAAAAGGACGTGCCGCCGCTGATGTAGTTCTCGGCGAGTTCCGCCCTGTCGATCGTGGTGCGGCCGTTTTCCTGGGGCGCCGTCAGATATTGCCCGCCCTCCACTTCCGCCAGCAGCGCGATCGGCAATTGGCTGACGCGGAAGACAATCGCCGGGAGATCGAAGCGGCCGCGCAGGAAATCGCGATGGCTGAAATCCTGGACCTCCAGTCCGATGCGCTCGGCCAGATGGCGGATTTCATCCGGCTCGATGCGCGTCTCCGAAATCGGCACGCCGGCAAACAGCACCGTTTCCGCGCTCGGCCTGCCGAGATAGGCCGCAACAGCGCAGAAGCAGGCTTTGAAAGCCTCCTTGGGCGATAAGATATGAGGTTGTTGGTTCACGATCCGCCCCGAAGGACTGCAAGATCGATGCTTACATCGTCTACTTTTTCCTGACCGGCGCGAGGATGTCGAACGGCAGATCGTTCTTCTGCTCCGACGGCGTGCGCGCATAGGTCTCGGTATCGGC
>NZ_RZRY01000442.1:0-5386 GCF_003998035.1 Mesorhizobium sp. M2A.F.Ca.ET.039.01.1.1
CGTCGAACAGCGGCAGCGTCAGGTCCTCGAGCTGGGCGATCTCGCGTCGTGAAGGGCGCGTCAGCGAGCAGAAGGCCGAGACCGCGGCGCGGAACAGCCTTTCGGCCTTTCCCGCTTCGGTCCGGATAGCGATTTGCCTGAAATCCGAAGATGACACGGAGGATACGCCCGACACTCGACACAACTCCTGAACCCACGCAATCCGGCCGGGCCGGTTCGCATCTTCAGGAAAACAAACATCAAATTAGCCGCGATCCGTTAGCGCTCCGTTAACCCTCTACGCCCCTTAATCAACTTGGAGGCGTTGCGTTGTGCTCCGGTCAAACCGAGAGGAATGCGCGAACCATGGGCATGGTCCTGTCTTTTGTGCCGCGTGCGGCACCTGTAAATCGAGCAAGTCACGACACCCCGACGGCGGCGGCGGTGATAATTTTCCCCGGCGTCCGTTACGAGTTGCATCCTGCCAGTGAGGCTCAGCCCGGCAGCAGCAGCCCAGAAAAGCCCGGCTCGCCGCCACCCGCCAAGCCGCATCACTGATCGAATGGCTTCTCAGTCGTCCTGCAATTCGCAGCTGCTCTGCTCGAGGAAGCGCGACACGATCGGCTTCCAGCTCTCGTCCGGCACGAAGGCGCGGACGACGAAGATGCCTTCCTCGATCGGCGCCTCGACAAAGATCGCGCCTTGCAGATCCTCCGGAAGGTCGCGCCGCACATCGATCATCTGCGCCGGGGTCAGCACCACCGTATCGAGCTTCTCGCCATTGGCGTTGTGATCGTTGAAGGAATAGATGTTGTGGCCGCCGCGGTCATAGACCGAGGCCGACCAGAACGGCACGTCGCCGGGCGCCTTGATCCGCACCAGGCCGTCGGCAAGGTCGAAGCGGCAGGCGGCGGCATAAAACAGCGGATCGACCGATTTCACCACCGGCGCGCCGCCGGCTTCGGCGTCAAGCCGCGTCATCTTGTAGAGGTCGGATGCCATCGCCAGCCGCGACCAGGCATCGCGCTCGGAAAATTCCGGTACCAGGAACAGCACGACGATACGCACGATGCCGGCGCCGAGCAGGCCGACGATGAGGGCATGCAGCAGTCTACGCATTGCAGCCCGCCTTCAGAATGCGCGGCAGCGTCACATCGGAGAGGCCGGTGCTGGACGCGATCGGCGTGTCGTAGAAGGTCAACACGAAATACATCTTGCCGGATCCGCCGGTGAGCAGCCAGTTGCCGGGGGCAGGGTGATTGCCGACCGAAATGACGACGGAATTGTCGGGCCGGCGCAGCACTTCGTAAGACTGCAGCGCCGCCTGCCTCGGCTTGCCGGTATCGATCACGCCAAGCGACTGGTCTGCGGCATAGAGCGTCCAGAAACGGGCGGTCGGGTAGCTGCCTTCGATCGTGTAGGTGCATTCGCGTCTCAGCGGCTCGCCTGCATCGTCGCGCTCGGCGACGAAGGCCAGCCCCTCGGCCCGGCCGAGCGCCAGCACGCCCTCGCGCGCCACGCGCGCCTTGGAGTAGGGGTCGGCGTCTAAAGTCCCGACTTCGGGGAAGGCGGTCCATTGGCCGATGCGGATCGCCCCGACGCCGTCCTGCGCGTTGAGCGCATACCAGACGCTGTAGCCGCCAAGCCCAATGGCTATGGCAAGCGAAAGCAGCGTCAGGATGGCGTTCTTGAGCATGAGAGCCGCAAACAGAGGAGGTTGCCCGGGATATCGCGGCGCGGGGTGCCGTGGCAAGCCGGCTTCACGCGAGGGGTGGCTAGATCAGGACGACGTTTCGCTGAAACGTCGTCCTGATCTATTTTTTTGATGGAGCATGATCTTATCCGAAAACCGGTTCCCACTTTTCGCTATCGCGGTCCTTCGGTTCGGGACCATGCTCTAAAGCGCCGAAAGTGCTTCCGGCAGGGTGGGCGCTTCGAGCACGGGCGCGGCCTGGAACGCCTTGGTCATGTCCCTCAGCGTCTGGGTGGTACGGCTGGAAAGCACCGGCGGCCGTTCGGCCTCGGCCTGCGCCTCTGCGGCGTCGGCTTCCTTCTTGGCCGCCTCCTCTGCCTTGGCCGCGACCTCTGGGTCGACGAACGGGTGGTCGAGACCGGGGATAGGCTTCAGGTCGATGTTCTGGTGCGCATAGACCATCAGGCGCTGCCAGACCATCGCCGGCAGCGAGCCGCCGGTCATCTTGTTGGTTGCGGTGAAGTCGTCATTGCCCAGCCAGACGGCCGCCGTGTAATTGCCGGTGAAGCCGACGAACCAGGCGTCGCGGTAGGACTGCGTGGTGCCGGTCTTGCCGGCAACGACGATGTTCGGGAGCTGGGCGCGCCGTGCCGTGCCGATCACCGGCACCGCCGCCAGCATGGTGTTCATGTATTTCAGCGCCCTTTCCGACAGCACGCGGTGTGGTGGCGGCGCGTCCTTGGCCCAGTCATAGACCACCTCGCCGGTGCGGGTGACGAGCTGGGTGATGCCATGGCGCGAGCCGACGAAACCGTTCTGGGCAAAGACGCTGTAGCCGGTCGCCTGGTCCATCACCGTCATGCCGGATGTGCCCAGCACCATGGTCTTGTGCGCTTCCAGCGGCGATTCGACACCCATCGATTCGGCCATTGCCTTGATCGGGCCGATGCCGAGGTAATCCTTGGCGAGCCGCACCGGCACCGTGTTGATCGACTTGGCGATCGCCGTGAGCAGCGTGACGTTGCCGGCCGATCCGCCGCTGTAATTGTGCGGCGACCAGTTGCCCCAGCTGATGGCGCCGCCCGAAACCACCGAGTCCGGCGTGAAGCCATGCTCCATCGCGGTGGCATAGACATAGGGCTTGAAGGATGAGCCGGTCTGGCGCAGCGCCTTGGTGGCGCGGTTGAACTGGCTGGCGCCATAGTCGCGGCCGCCGACGATGGCGCGCACCGCGCCATTGGTCTCGATCACCACCACCGCGCCTTCGGTGACGTTGTATTCCTTGCCGAATTGCCGCAGATGGAACTCGACCGACTCCTCGGCCGCCTTCTGGATGTTGGCGTCGAAGGTCGTGTGGGCGACCAGCGAATGCTGGCCGGGCTTGGCGATCTTCTTGACCTCGTCGAAGGCCCAGTCGAGGAAGTAGTCCGGGCTCTTCTGCTCGCCGCGGTCGACCACGTCGGCCGGGTGCAGTCTTGCCTGCAGCACCTGGCCCTCGGTCATGAAGCCGGAATCGACGAGGTTGGAGAGCACCACATTGGCGCGCGCGCGCGCCGCCGGCAGGTTGATGTGCGGGGCGTATTTGGTCGGCGCCTTGAACAGGCCGGCCAGCATTGCCGCCTCGGCGAGGTTCAGGTCCTTGACGCTCTTGCCGAAATAGAAATCCGCCGCCGCCTCGATGCCGAAGGTGCCGCCGCCCATATAGGCGCGGTCGAGATAGAGCTGCAGGATCTCTTTCTTGGAGAGGTTCGCCTCCAGCCACAGCGACAGGAAGGCTTCCTTGATCTTGCGCTCGAGAGTGCGCTCGTTGGACAGGAACAGGTTCTTGGCGAGCTGCTGCGTGATGCTCGACCCGCCCTGGACCACCGAATTGGCGCGCACGTTCTCGAAGATCGCGCGCGACAGGCCCAGCACATCGATGCCGTAATGGTCGAAGAAACGCCGATCCTCCGTCGCCAGCACCGCCTTGATGACGATGTCCGGCATCTCGTCGACCGGCACGGAATCGCGCTGGATGATGCCGCGCTGGCCGATTTCGTTGCCGTAGCGGTCAAGGAAGGTGACGGCGAAGTCGCCCTGGTTGCGCCAGTCGCCGGTGGTGATGTCAAAGGCGGGCATGGCAAGCGCGAGCAGAACCACGAAGCCGCCGGCGCCCATGGTGAAGCCCTCGCTCAGCACCTCGACGATGGCGCGGCGCCAGCCCTGCACACGGAAGCGGCGGGAAAAGATGGTCGCCGCTTCCCAGAATTCGCGCGCCTTGAAACCGATCTCGTAGAGCGAAGTATCGAGCCACGCATCCACGGCGAGCAGCGCCGAAGCGATCCGGCCTCTTCTCCTGCGTGGTTTAGAGGGATTGTCCATTCCAGAATTCCACCCCGGCACTTCCGCCCGAAACAGCCGTGGCAGTTCCGGGGCGCCCTCCCTGCCAAACTAATCGACCATTTTAGCACCACTCACAAGGGCAGCGAAGCCACACCCAGGCTTTGTTGAACGCCATGGTTGATTGTGCCCCGAGCCATTCCAGGAAAAGTGAGCACTTCCTAGAAAAGTGAGCAGCGGTTTTCCGTCCGGAATTGCGTAAAACAAATACTGAGAGCGATATCACCGCGCCGCGATGAAGCGCATGAAATGCGTCACATCCGCCTCGCTCGGCTCCAGTCCGGTGAAGGAGCGCAGATAGGCGGCGAGATGGCTGACGCGCGCCTCGACAGGTTCCTTGAGGTCGAGCACGTAATAGCCGATCTGCATGTAGTAGAGGACGCGGGCGCGGATGAAGGCGTCCTCGCTCTCGTAGCCGTGCCGGCGGTACATGTCGCGTATGGCCAGCAGTCGCTCCTCGTCGGCCTTGTCGATCATGCGCCGCACGTCGTCCGAGCGCCTTGCCCATTCGCGAACGGCGAAATCGAGCCTGGGATCGAACAGGCGCTCGTCGGCCCAGCATTCGAAGACGTTCATCACACCCATGATGATGGTGTCGGCCGGCCGGCGCGCCCGCTCGACGATCGCCGTGGTGTTGGTCTCGTGCCAATGCTCGAGCAGCTGGTCGAGCAGGTCCTGCCGGCTTTCGAAATACCAGTAGAAGCTCGAGCGCGAGACGCCGAGCTTCTGTCCCAGCGTCAGCACGCGCACGCTCTCGACACCGTCGGAAATCAGCGTCTGCAGCGCGAGGTTGATCCAATCCGCGCGGGTTACCTTGATGTTGCCGGGCGCCGGCTCGTCCTGGGGAGCGGTCATGGTCATGAGCCAACAAGTGGCATGGCGCGGAGCAGCGCGCAAGCTCTGGACAGAAGTGTCTAGACACATGTGTACGGGGCGTATATCTTGAGAGCCTCCAACGAGAGGGGAGAGGCTCGTGAAGTCGCATTACCGGGCGGTGGTCATCGGCGGAGGCGTGGTCGGCGCCTCGGTGCTCTATCACTTGACGCGCTTTGGCTGGAGCGACGTGGCGCTGATCGAGCGCGCCGAGCTGACGGCGGGCTCGACCTGGCATGCGGCGGCCGGCTTCCACGCGCTCAACGCCGATCCCAATGTCGCCGCGCTGCAGGACTACACGATCAAGCTCTATCGCGAGATCGAGGCCGAGTCCGGCCAGAATGCCGGGCTGCACATGACCGGCGGCGTCAACATGGCGAGCGACCCGCAGCGCTGGGAATGGCTGAAATCGGCCTGGGCGGTGTTCCAGTCGGTCGGCATCGAGACGGCGCGGCTGGTGAC
>NZ_RZRY01000443.1:0-5380 GCF_003998035.1 Mesorhizobium sp. M2A.F.Ca.ET.039.01.1.1
AGCCTTTCGCGATCTATGCGACGGCGCAGGTGCTGGCGACGTTGGAGGCCAATTCGATCTTCAATGTCCTCGATCCGGCGATCGTGCCCCGGCGCCTCCTGGCGCCGACGGAAGAGATGGCGATCTGCGGCGCGGACGGCCATGAGACCGGCGTTGCCATCGAGGCCTTTCCCGTGCCCGGCAAGGTCGCGCTCTACCTCGAGCAAAGAGGGGACGCCGGCGCAGACTTCAGCTCCGACACGGGCGATACGATCGGCGTCCGTATCAGCGGAGCGGTCGGTCGCGGCGCCGTTTTCTTCGTCCCGGGCTGCGCGCGTACCGATGCCGCGTTGCGCACGCGGCTGGCCGATGCCGCCTGCCTTCTGTTCGACGGCACCGTCTACACGGACGACGAGATGGTCACAGCCGGCGTCGGCCAGAAAACCGGCACACGCATGGGGCACATCGCAATGTCGGGGCAAGCGGGTTCGATCGCCGGTCTGGCCGATGTGAAGATCGCTCGCCGTATCTTCATCCATATCAACAACACCAATCCTGTTCTGGACGAGAATTCCGCCGAGCACGCGGCGATCAAGGCGGCTGGCTGGGAAGTCGCCTCCGACGGCATGGAGATGGAATTTTGAGCGATTTCCACGATGCGGCCCGAGGCGGCCTGTCAAAGCGCGAGCTCGAAGCCATGCTGCGGCGGGTCGGCGACGAGCGCTACCACAACCGCCATCCTTTCCATCACAGGATGACCGGTGGCGCCCTGTCGAAGGCCGAAATGCAGGCCTGGGCGCTGAGCCGCTATTGCTACCAGGCCGTCATTCCGCGCAAGGACGCCATGATCCTGGCTCGTGCCGAAGATCCGGCTTTTCGCGCCGCCTGGCGCAAGCGCATCGAGGACCATGACGGCGAGGACGGCTGGAGTGGCGGCATCGCGCGCTGGCTGCATCTGGCGACCTCGCTCGGGCTCGATGCCGAAGCGGTCAAAAGCGAAAGGCTGGCGCTGCCGGCGACCCGATTCGCCGTCGGCGCCTATCTCTCCTTCTGCACCAACCGGACGCTGCTCGAGGCAGTCGCGTCCTCGCTGACCGAGATGTTCTCGCCGGCCATCATCGGCGAGCGGGTGCCGGCGATGCTGGCCAGATATGAGCACATCACCGAGGATACGCTGGCCTATTTCACGCGACGGCCCGAACAGGCATCGCGCGACGCCGACTTCGCCCTCGCCTATGTGCTCGTCCATGCCGACACGCCCGAACGCCAGCAGCAGGCGATCGATGCGCTGGTGTTCAAATGCGACATACTCTGGGCCATGCTCGATGCGCTCCAGCATGCCTATGGCGCGCCGGGGAACATACCGCCCGGCGCCTTCCGCCCGGAGACGGCTTCATGACGGCGCCGCGCGAAAGAGCCATCGTGTCGTTGCGCTCCGCGCCATCGCTGCCCAGGCATGTGCGCATCCAGCACGACCCCGTGCGACTGGCCTTCGCCGTGCTTGCGCCGGAGAAGGTGTTCTGGCCGAATGACATCAGTCTCGACATACTGCGCCGCTGCGACGGGCAATCAACCGTCGAGCGCATCATCGCCGATCTTGCGGCCGACTACGACGCGGATCCGCAGGACGTGGCGGACGATGTCATCCGCTTCCTGCAGGAATGGTCGGACAAGCTTTTGGTGAAGCTGTGAGCGAGCCCATTCTGCCTCCGATCGGCATGCTGGCGGAACTGACGCATCGCTGCCCGCTGCAGTGCCCCTATTGCTCCAACCCGCTTGAATTGCTGAAGGCCAACCGCGAGCTCGACACGCAGACCTGGCTCGATCTCTTCTCGCAGGCCGCCGATCTCGGCGTCCTGCAGGTGCATCTCTCCGGTGGCGAACCGACGCTGCGCCGCGACCTCGAGCAACTGATCGCCGGGCTTTCCGCGCGCGGCGTCTACACCAACCTCATCACCGCCGGTGTCGGCATTGCCGAAGGCCGCATCGAGGCCTTTGCCGAAGCCGGCCTCGACCACCTGCAACTGAGTTTCCAGGGCGCCCGCCCAGTGACCACCGATGGCATCGGCAACCACCGGGGCAGCCATGAGAAAAAGCTGGAGACGGCGCACCGCGCCCGCGCGGCCGGGCTGCCGCTCACCATCAACGCGCCGGTCCATCGGCAAAACATCGAGGAAGTGCCGGAATTCATCGACCTCGCCCTATCCCTGGGCGCGGAGCGGCTCGAGATCGCCAATGTCCAATATGCCGGCTGGGCGCTAGCCAATCGCAGTTTGCTAATGCCCGACCCTGCCGCGGTCGACCGGCAGGCCGACATCGTCGCGGCTGCCCAGGAACAGCTCGCCGGCATCATGACCATCGATTTCGTCACGCCGGATTACTTCGCCATCTACCCCAAGCCATGCATGGGCGGCTGGGCACGCGACGCCTTCATGGTGGCTCCCGACGGCACCGTATTGCCGTGCCATGAAGCGCAGACGATTCCCTCGCTGCGCTTCGAGCGCTTCGGAGACCGCAGCCTCGCCGAAATCTGGACCGACTCACCGGCCTTCAACGCCTTCCGCGGCACCGAATGGATGCGGGAGCCGTGCCGAAGCTGCGAGCGTCGCGAGGTCGACTGGGGCGGCTGCCGGTGTCAGGCATTGGCGATTGTCGGCAATGCCGCTGCAACAGATCCAGCCTGCATCAAGTCGACAGCACACGCACGTATGGCCGCCTTGGTCGGTGAAGCGCGGCGCAGCAATACCGCCGGAGACGATGCTTTCATGTATCGCCGGATAGGATCGTGATTTTGACGGTAGCAACAATCGCCGCCGATACGGTCCCGGCTTCGGCTAGAGCAATTCCAGGAAAAGTGTGAGCGGTTTTCCGTCCGGAATTGCGTAAAAACAAAATAGATAGGGCGTTTCGCCGTTTCTATGAAACGGTGAAACGCACTAGCAGCGACGGTCCATCTCGGCGATTGATATACTCTTCGCTTGGAAGCACGCTGGCGGGCAATTCCCTCAGCGCAAAAGGCCGTCCATATCGAAATCTTCCCAGCCTCTCAGGCGGGGCGCATCGTCCCGGCTCACGTCGGTGTTGCTTGCGGCCCCAGCGCGATTCTTTTGGGAGCGCTTCAGAGCCGCCCTTGCGGCGGCGCGTCTCCGGTTCTCGGCAGCTGTCGCCGCGTCTACATCACGCCAGACGGTGACCAGATCGCGGTCAAGCACATCCTCGATGTGGCGAGGGTCGAACACGTGGAAGGTGATCTTCCTCGCCCGGCCGCGAAGTTTCACGGTTCGCGTCCCGGCGCTTTGAAGCCGACCGTCCTTCAGCCAGCGGTGCCGCTCGCCGGACGAGATCGTCAGGATATCCTCGACCTCGCGAGGGATGACCGGCAGGTCTGCGATGTCGCGCATGGCTTTGGATACGACCACCGCTGCCGCTTCAACATCGGCATCCGAGCCCTCCGGGAGGCGCAAGGTGAGCACCCGAGATTCAATGTGAAGCAGCTTTTTCAGGGGCGCAGGAAGGCGAGCGCGTATCTCGAGGAAGATGCCCCTCGTCCGCATCGACGATCCCAAGGTGGCCGCCGACGAAAGCGGCCACTCAGCTATCAACTTGGCGGTAGGTTCGGTTTTTCGGCGCCCTGGCATATCCGATAAATAGGTCGGGCTGATCCCAGAGCAAAGCCGGCTCAAGAGGCAACCCGTTGTGCCGCGACGCAGTGATCGCAGACAAGCATTCTGCCACGTGTTGCCAGCTGAGAAGGTTCAATGGAGCGAATTGTCAATCGGCGAGTTAGGCTGGCTAGACCGAAGAGACTGGACTAGAATGGATGGCTGCGTCGAAAAGCAACAGATATTTCACGCCAACCAAGCCGGCGCCGGAAGGCCTCGCCCCTGCCCTGGCGCGAAACATTGAGGCGCTGATCGAGAGGCGGAAACGCGAAGCCAAGGCCGCGACGCTGGAGGAGCGCGCGGCCGCAGCGATCAGCGGCTTCGCCGGAAGCATGTTCTTCGTCTACTTACACGTTGCCTTCTTCGGCGGTTGGATCGCCCTCAATGTGGGCATCCTGAGCTCCGTCAGACCCTGGGACCCGTCACTGGTCATCCTGGCCATGTTCGCCTCGGTCGAGGCCATCTTCCTCTCGACCTTCGTGCTCATCAATCAGAACCGAATGGCCGCGGAGGATAATTCCAGGGCAGACCTCGATCTGCAGGTCAGCCTGCTTAACGAGCACGAAACCACCAAGCTCATCAAGCTGGTGGAGGAGATTGCCAAGCGTCTCAACATAGATACCGACGCGGATCACGAGATCAAGGAACTCAAGCGCGATGTGGCGCCGGAGGCAGTTTTGGACAAGATCGAAGAGGTGTCCGACCGTCAGCCGCCCGAGTGACAGATCACCAAAGCTAAGCGTTACTAAGTTGGGTCAATCAGAGGATAGGAGCATGTTCGACCACATCGGCTTCAATGTCGGGAACTTTGAGAAATCGCTCGCCTTTTACAAAGCAGTGTTCGCACCTCTCGATCTTGGCGTGCTGGAATCTGGCGAGGGCTGGGCCATGTTGGGCGGCTACTCCGGTCGTCTCTGGATCGGGGCATTCGGGCCACCACCTGGACCCATCCACATGGCGTTCCGCGCCGGCTCCCGCGCGATGGTACACGCGTTCTACGAGGCAGGCCTTGCAGCCGGAGGTCGCGATAACGGCGCTCCTGGCATTCGCACCCAATACGCGCCGGATTACTTTGCAGCTTTCTTGCTTGACCCGGACGGGCACAATGTCGAGGCCGTAAGCTTCGCTCCGGAAAATTGAGCTGCGCGTTCTGCGCCCCGTCAGCGCACGAGGCCGTGCATATCGAAATCTTCCCAGCCTCTAGGCCCGACGTAGCTGCGAAGCTCATCAGCGTACACCGAAATCGAGTTGGAGTTGGAACAAACGCGGCGGCCTTCTGTTTGCCTCTGAGCACAATTCAGTGCGTTAGAGGACATCATCTATGAAGTTGCGTTTGTTATCGGCCGCGCTCTGCACGGGCGTCGCCTTGGGTTTTGCCCATCCGGCGCTCAGTGCCGAAAAGGCGCAGGATTTCGTCAACAAGGCTGCCGAAGGCGGGATCTTCGAGGTCGAGTCCAGCAAGATCGTCCAGGGCAAGGCGAAGGACCAGGCTGTCAATGAGTTCGCCCAGAAAATGATAACTGATCACGGCGCGGCCAACGCCAAGCTGCAGTCGATCGCCGGCGAGCAGAAACTGCAGATTCCCGCCGAAACGGACGCGAAGCACAAGAGCGATCTTGAGGCGCTGAAATCGGCCAACGGTTCGGCCGACCAGTCCTACGTGAAGATGCAGCAGGACGCGCATGCCGACGCGGTCAAGCTATTCCAGGACTATGCGGCCGACGGCGACAACGCGGGAC
>NZ_RZRY01000444.1:0-5360 GCF_003998035.1 Mesorhizobium sp. M2A.F.Ca.ET.039.01.1.1
CGGCGCCGGTCCAGATCGAACCAGACCGCGAAAATAACCGACGATGGGTGGAGCCCTTACGTCGTAGAAAACGAGCAGCACGGCTGCCTAACACAACTCCAAAAAGCATCAACTTGGCTCGCCGCCCCCGATGATGGGCGTTTGCGGCCTTAAAATGTCATGGAGCAAGTCATGCGGACGCAAGACGGTTATTGGTGGGCGATTAGCATTCATCCAGACGACAGTGGCGAGCCCGAGATCGTCTATGTGCATGGCAATGAGGTGACCAGATTAACGGATGACTGGCCATACCACGTTGGGGAATTCGATCTGCTTCAGCATATCGACACCAAGGCCTGGCCGCAGAAGGGAAAGCTTACCTATGAGCAACTGCTCGACGAGAATTATGCGGTCAATCCGGCAACTGTGCACGAGGGGTACTGGTGGGCAATCAATTACGAGGACATGGAGCCGACGATCGTTCTGATAGGAAAGGACGCTGTCTACCGAGTGGATGCTGAGGTTCGTCTCGACGAATTCGAATTCCTGATGCCAATCGACACGAGCGGTTGGCCGAAGGAAGCCACCTATTTGGACAATTAGATCTGAAATACCGTTAGGCGCGGACGTGGACGACGACCACACGCTGGTAGCAGTTCACTGGAACGAAATCCCGGCTATGTAGACCACATCGCCGGTTGCCGCAGCGGTAAAATCCCGGGTCGTATCGTTTTCCGTCGTCGCGATGGAGAACAGGTTCAGAGAGCCGCTTTGGTCATTGATCTGGTCGACAAGATCATGCGTCGGAGTGTCGACGCCGCTCCATGTGCCCGAATCCAATTGTGGGGTGGCCGTGCGCCCGGAGTCGACCATGATAAGCGCCAGGCCCGACGTCTTCACTTCTAGGTCAGTGAGTGTTTGAGGAGTAGCTCCGTTTATCGTCGCTGTATCGACGGGCGTGCTGCTGACGGGAAACAGCCGATAGACGCCGATCGCGCAGTTCTGTGTCGTACCGCTGAAACTGACAACGAACGTTGACGACGTTCCAGACGCCACGACAAGATAGAACCAGGCTATGGAGCAATGCCCGGTGTTCGTCCCCGTGATGAAGGGGCCGGCCGTCATCGCGACGCCATCGCAGGTGACGCCGGTTATGGTTCTCGGCGTGCCGATGTTGGTCGTGCGCGTCTGAACGGCGACCGCGATTACGCGACCCGCGCCAGCCGCGCCGGTGCTCTTGCTGGTGAAGGTGTAGGAAGAGGCGTTCGTGTTGTCGAGATAGGCGCCCTCGTAACTGTACGTCATCGCCGGCGTTGATTTTGTGAGCGTGGCCGCCGTTCCAGTGATCGTGTATGAGCCCGCACCTGCAGAAACCTTCTGCGAAGCGCGAAGGGTGGCAGCGGTTCCAGCGATGGAATAACTGCCCGCACCCGCGACGATGCTTTTGCTGGTGTTAAGGATGACGTCGGTTCCGATAAGCGCGTAGCTGCCGGCGCTGGCCGCAATCGCCTTGCTCTTCCTGAGGGTCACGGCGGTTCCGCTCATGAGATAGGAACCACTCTCGGCAGTGAGATCGTATCCGATCCGAACGCGCATGTGGAAAGCCTGCCAGGAAGCGTAACCGTCGCGTTCAGAGCCGATGGCTATAAAGCCCACGTAGTTGCCGGCGAAATCGGCAGGATCGATGTCGTAGGAAGTGCCGGAAATGCCGGTGTAGCTGTGTATCACGGCGCCATCGAGCGCCTTGAGTTGGATGGTCGTTGTCTGTCCATCCTCGGGCGTTTGGTCAGGATCGGTCCACGCGAGCGGCGGAGATAGTTCGGTCAGGCGGTTGCGCCGTGCCCAGCTTGCATGAATCGGATTGACGCCGATCAGGTTGATCTCATCAGCAATATCGACTGCGCCCAAGATATCCCAATCCGGCATTTGGCTTTATCCCTCGTCGACTGTGGCGTGGATGAGGCCAAGTTCTTTTGCCTTCTCGACCCCGAAGACTTCGCCCTCGAAGCTCATCAGCGCCTGTTCAATAAACGGCCTATGCTCGGGCTTGATGCACGACAGATGCTCAAGGATATCCTCGGCCCTCTCTTCAAGCTGATCGGCTAGACGGCGCAATTCGGCTGCGGTGTACCTGGATTCGCGACGGTCGAGCTGATGCGACGGGGCATGGATCATGAAGACCGAATCGGGCTGGCAAAGACGGCGATGTCCGCCCATCAGGATGTTCAGCGCTGCACTCATGCATTGCTTGCCGACGATGACGGTGACGTGCGCCTTGTGCTCCAACAGCGCGTTGAAAAGGTTGCCAGATTCACTGATGCTTCCGCCCGCGCTGTCGATCTCGATCACGATCTTGCCGACATCAGGGTTTGCCTTGATGGCGGCGACGGCCTTGCTGATGTCGGTGATCTTGCCGGTTATGGTCACCTGCAGTGTCTGATCGGGACGTGCGCCGGCTATTATCCTTCCCCGCGGCTTCGTGGTCATCACGCTATCGAGTCTCTGGTCGGCAAGGAAGGTCATGCGGCACCCTGTGCTCGCGGACCTGGTGCAGGCAGTCCGATCTCCCGATAGAGCTCATCGAGTTCCGGGCTCGGAATGCAGCGCGGCCGGTGCTTATCCAGAAGTCGGTTGATGCCGATCGCCTCGGCCTCGGTGCGGTAAAGCATCGCTGCCCACGACGGCCGGCCGAATTTCGCCTCCAGTTGATCGCGGGTCAGCGTCCGGTCGCCCCAATGGATGTGTCGGCGCCAGGCTTCATCGGCATCATTCGTGTTCGCTGCGGCCGCTATCGCCAAAGGCACGACGGCATCGACCCTGGCCGCGCCGCGGAAGATCTCGACGTTGAGGCGCCGCAGTTCGACCATGGCCGTGTTGTGGGCGCGCATTGCTGCCATTTTCTGCCCGTTTTCGACTTGGTTTTCGGCCTCCCGCAGGAACGGAATTCGCGCCTCGATCCGCACCGCCTGGGCGATCAGGGAAGCTCGCGCGACCGGATCAATGCCGCGGTCCGCAACGGTTTGCGCCATCTTGCGGAAGCTTTTGCGCTCGATGCGGCTGAGGTCAGCGGGAGGTGGCGGCAACATCACTGGAAATTTTCCCCTGAAAAACCCAGAATTCTGCGCGTGAGCCCGAAGCGGTTGGCGCCCATTTCGTGGATTCTCGGACGTTTCGGCCCCCCGGAGGTCATGGTGATCAATCCTTCACCACGCGAATGCTTTCACGCCGGTCGGCATCACTGGCGTTGCTCCGGCCGACTGAAGCGGCAAGCAGCCTGAACACCTTGGCGGCCAGTTCATCGACCTGATGCTCTTTGGTGCCGCCAATGGCCTGCATCGCCGCGGCATGCGCGATCCCGTGCAGTCGGCTGGCTTCGTCCTGGTTCATCATGATCGGCATGCCTTTGGAGGTATCCACCTCTGCCGCGTCGATCGCCTTGACCATCAACCGACGAACCGAGATCGGCGAGGTGCCTATTTCCGTTGCGATTTCCTCGATGGTTGTTGGGGTCATCGTGCGTCCCTTCCGTCGCGGCCTTTCTTGACCATGAGCCGCCAGCCGATGCCGTCGCCAGGGCGTACACCTCGAGATGAATCGAGTTCGCAATGCCAGGTCGAACCGCCGAACGTGGTCATGTCGCCGCGCTTGTAAGTTTCCTCGTTCGCCCAGACGCCGCGATACTGCGCGACGGGCCGCTCCTGTAGCTCCTTGACGCAGGCTTCGAGAGCGCCGCAACGTTCGGACAGCCATGCCAATTGCGCGTGCATGTCGGCCATCAGCCCGACGTGCAGATCGAGCCTAACGAGCTCATCCGGGTGACAGTCGTGCCTACGAAAATGGTCGGCCAGCGCTGCTTGGTAGAAAGCCTGCATCGCTTCGAGTGCTGCTGGGAAGACCTCGCCGTCATCGGCTTCGCTGCCTCTGAGTATGGCTGGATATTCTGGCAGGCCGGCCTTCAGAACCTCTTGGTCAATCTCCCACGCCCGATGCTGGACAGGCGCCGCCGGCTTCAGAGGTTCTACCTCGCCGAGTTCGGTCTTGAAGCGTCGCTCCCTCTGCTTGGCGAGCAATTCGCTTATGTCGCTGATCTCGCCTTTGAGGCGTTGCTGCAGGTCGACGTTCTGGTCCAGTGCGTGCTGCCGCTTGTCGGCGGCGAGCACATCCTTCTTGCTAGCCAGCAGCCTTTCCAGCCGCGCGATCTCGGTGTCGATCTTACCCAGATCGATGGCGCGCTGATCGGCGGCAGGCTGGGACGGGCGCTTAGCCATCGCTCAGTTGTGGCTCATGCTGCGGGTGAGATAGCCGTTGGACGTCTTCCGGCCGTCACGGCTCGCCTTCACAGGTGCAATTGTCGGCACGCGGCGCCAGAACTTTTCCGACAGATGGCCGACAGGCTTCAGGCCGCGGGTAAGGTCAAATTTGGCTTCCCAGACTTCACCGGCGTATCGGCAGCGCTCGCCTTCGCGGTAGCTGACTTTAGGGTGCCAGGGTTCGGTGCTCACGGGCGGCGTCCTTTCGAAATCATCTTGGTGATGGTGCTGTCGATAGCGGCTTGGAGTAATTGCTTCGCGGCCGGCGCGCCGCTGACAAGGCCGGGCATCTCGACGCGGTATTCGCGAGCTCCAGTGCCGAGCGCAGCAGCGATGTCGAGCAATTCCATCACTTGGTCGAGGTGGTTGCAGATCAGCGCGCCAAGGCCGTCGATGTCGGCCGCAAGGGTCGCGCGAACATGGTCGTGATAGGCCGCCTTCCGACTGTTCCATTCGGCAAGGGCTTCGCGTTCCGTCACCTGTGCCGCGGTGAGTTGGGCCTCGAGGTCCGCATGCATCGCGCGGTAGGTCGCGTCTGGGATCCTGTTCTTGCCGGGATTCTCGACCGTTCTTTCCACCTTCAGGCTCTCTCGGCGTTCGGTCAGACTGCGCAGATTGGCCGAGGCCTCGCGCGATGCCTTCTCGGCCATGAGGTATTCGGGACCAGGCCGAGGGATCTTCAACGCGCGCCGGAAATAGGCGGCGTCATGAACGGGTTCTGTGGATCTCAGACGAGCGAGCATTACGGGCCTCCGGTGAGAGGGAATTCAAATCACTGCGCCGAATCTAACTCAGGCCGGCTATCCGTAACCGCCGCAGGACGTAACGCTTAGGCGATCGAGCCGGCGAACTTCCTGCACCATGCGTTGAAGGCCTGGCGGACCTTGGCCGGATCATGCTCGTCCTGCATGTTGAGCTCGCCGATCTCGATCAGCGCGTCACGCATTGGCCGATCGATGACGACGTCGGCCCGGATGCTCTCGACGCGGCCGACTTCCTCGCGATGACTGCCAACGCGGCAGCCGGCCGAGCAGAACTTTGCATCCGATCGCTTGCCGGCCAGGCTGGCAC
>NZ_RZRY01000445.1:0-5351 GCF_003998035.1 Mesorhizobium sp. M2A.F.Ca.ET.039.01.1.1
TGCGAGCCTTGTGCGGTAAAACGCGGCCGCGCCGATGATGATGATGCCCTTGATGATGAGTTGCATCTCGATCGGAAAGCCCAGCAAAAGCACCAGATTGTTGATGACGACCAGCACCGCGACGCCAAGCAGCGCGGCAAAGATGTTGCCGCGTCCGCCCGTCAGCGCCACGCCGCCCATGACCGCCGCGACGATCGAATCCAGCTCGTAACCCTGGCCGACCCAGTTGGAAACCGTCCCGACATAGCCGAGCAGGAACAGGCCTCCTATGCCTGCGCAGACCGAGCAGATGACATAGCAGAAGATGATGACGCGATCGGGCGCGACACCATTGAGGAACGCCGCCTTGCGATTGCTGCCCACCATGAATATCTCGCGCCCGAGACGCGAGCGATGAAGCACGATGCCGAAAACGATCGCCAGCAGCGCCAGGGTGATCAGGTTGACCGGGATGCCGAGGATGCGGCCCGACGCAAGAAAGCCCATGCCCGGCGGCAGGGTGCTGATCGGGGCGCCGCCCGTATAGGCAAAGCGGACGCCCTGCAGGATGATCATCATGGCGAGCGTGGCAAGGAACGGACTGACGTTGCGCTTGGCGATCAGCCAGCCGTTGACGAGGCCGACGACGGCGGAGAAGGCGATCGCCGCCACGAAGATCAGAGGGATCGCGTCATTGGTCGTCGCCTTGAAGGCGGTTGCAAGCACGGCCACCGTCGCCATCAGCGAGGCCACCGACAGGTCAAGTCCGCGCACCAGGATGACGAAGGTCTGACCGACCACCACCATGCCGAGCGGGGCCGCGATGGTGAGCACGTTAACCAGGTTGGCCGGCTGCAGGAAAGTGGGCGAGAGCGCTGCCGCGACCAGCAGCAGCGCGAGGAGGAAGACGATCAATCCATAGCGCTCGAAAACCGAGGCGACGGACATGCCTCGCGACCGGGGCAGCGGTGTCTCCAGCGGTGCCATCACTGCCTCCGCCTCGTGGTGTGGATGCTGACGGCGATGATGATGATCAGGCCCTGGATTACCCACTGGTAATAGGAAGACACGTTGAGGAAGTTCAGCAAATTGTTGAGCATCGTCACCAGGAGCACGCCGAGCAGCGTGCCGAGCACGCCGCCGCGCCCGCCGGCGAGAACCGTGCCGCCAACCACCACCGGCGTGATCGATTGCAGCGTCAAGGCGGTGCCGATGCGCGGGTCGCCGACTCCGGTGCGGGCCGTCAGGAAGATCGCCGCCAGCCCGGCGCACAGGCCGGAGAGCGCATAGACCATGACCACGATGCGGTTCACTGGTAGGCCGTTCAGCCGCGCCGCCTCGCGGTCGCCGCCGACGAAATAGATACTGCGGCCCGAGCGCGAGCGCTGCAGCCAGAGCCCGGCAAGCGCGAAGACCGCCACAAGAACGATCGCCGTCACCGGGATGCCCCACAGCTTGGCGTAGGAAAAGTCGGCTAGCCCACGCGGGACCGATCCGCCCGGCTCCTTGTTGTACATCAGCGTGCCGCCAAAGATGATCGACGACATGCCGAGCGTCACGATCAGCGGATGGACGCGCAGCACGATGGTGAGAAGGCCGTTGAGCGCGCCGATCGCCGTCGCGGCGATCAGGGCGAGCGGCAGAGCCAGCCAGAGCAAGTCCGGCCGCCATTCGAGGAAATGCGCGATGAATACGGTCGATGCGCTGACCAGTGAGCCGACCGCAAGATCGATGCCGCCGAGCAGCACTACGAATGTCTGGCCGAGGCTGACCATGCCCAGCACGACGAGTTGCTGGAATAGGTTGCCGAAATTGCGCCAGGTGAGGAACCGATCGGACAGGAAGCCACCCGCCACAACAAGCAGGATGAGCAACGCCACCACGATGACATAGGACAACGAGAGCCGGTTGCGGCGGAACTCGGCGACGACAGCGCTCATGCGACCTGCTCCAGCCGGGCCGCCTTGCCCTCGCGCCGGTCGACCGAGCGCACCGCGAGATCCATGATCGCCTCCTCGGTGGCGGACGCGCCATCGATCTCGCCCGCGACATGGCCCTGCGACATCACGAAGATGCGATCCGACAGACCGATGATCTCCGGCAGCTCGGAGCTGATCATGAGGATGCCCACACCCTGCTCCGCCAGGCTGCGCACGATACGGTAGATCTCGACCTTGGCGCCGATGTCAACGCCGCGCGTCGGCTCGTCGAGGATGAGAAGCTTTCGGGCAATGCGCGACCAGCGGCCGAAAAGCACCTTCTGCTGGTTGCCGCCGGAAAGATTGCCGACCTTGACCTCCGGCGAAGGCGCGGCCACGGCGAAGTTGTTTATTTGCTCTAGCGCGATGTCGCGCTCGCCGCGCCGATCGATCAGTCCTCGCCTGGTGACGCCTGCCAGATCGGGCGCCATGACATTTGCGGAGATCGGCAGGCCGAGGAAGAGCCCCTCGTCCTTGCGGTTCTCGGTGAGGAAGCCAAGGCCGTTGCGGATTGCCTCCCGCGGCATGCGACGATCGAACGGCTTACCATCGAACTCGATCGTGCCGCCGTCGAGGTCGCGCACACCGAAGATGACCTCTGCAACTTCCGTGCGGCCGGAGCCGACCATGCCCGCGATGCCGACGACCTCGCCCGGCTTGACCGCGATGCTGACATTGCGCACGCGATGACCGGCGCGAAGGTTGCTGACCTTGAGGATGTCCGGCCCGCTGGCTGGCGCCTTGCGGCGTGCCGGATAGATCTGCTCGAGGCGGCGTCCGACCATTTTGGTGATCATCTCATCGCGTGTCAGGTCGCCGACAGGACCAGTACCCGCCACTTGTCCATCCTTCAGGATCGTTACGCGGTCGGCGATCTCGAAGATCTCTTCCAGCCGGTGCGAGACATAGACGATGCCAACGCCTTCGCGCTTCAGGCGCCGCATGTTGTCGAACAGGAGATCGACCTCGTGGCCGGAGATCACGGCCGTCGGCTCGTCGAGCACGAGGAGCCTCACCTCGCCGACCAGCGCCTTGGCGATCTCGACCATCTGCTGGTCGGCAAGCGGCAATTCGTCGATCTTGGCATGGGTAGAGATCTTCACGCCGAGCTGCGACAGGATCTCGGCTGCCCGCGCATGGCGGGCACGGCCCGAGATCAACCCCAGGCCGTTGCGCGGCTGCGCGTCGACCAGGATGTTCTCGGCGACGGAAAGCTCGGGAAACAGAGCGAGCTCCTGATGGATGACGTGGATGCCCGCCGCGCGCGCCTGCTTGGGCGACTGCCAGGAAACCGGCTTGCCCAGATAAGTCATGTTGCCGCCATTCGGTTTGATGGCGCCGCCCATGACGCGGATGAGCGTGGATTTTCCCGCGCCGTTTTCGCCGAGAAGGGCATGTATCTCGCCAGGACGAACGGCAAAATCCACCTTGTCCAGGGGTTTTACGCCCGGATACTCCTTCTCGATGCGACTGAGCTCGATGACGGGAGTGACCATTTATCCGATGCTCGAAATTCCGGTTACACCAGGGTGTGCGTCCAAAGGAACGCACACCCTGGCCAGGCTGGGAGGCTTACTTCGGATAATCGGGCTTGAACGTGCTCGGATTATATCCGGCCGGCAAGCCGTTGCTCGGCGACAGGTCGCCCGGGTCACTCATGCTGACATGGTCGAGAAGATGGCGGTCGCCCTTGACCGAAACCGTGTCGGCTCCGGGCGAGGTCACCACATTGAAACTGACCTCGACCTTCTCGGGAACCGGGATGCCCTTCATGACGTCGAGCACGGTCTCGATGCCGGTGATGCCCATCGAGGTCGGATAGTCGATGCCGACCATCTTGATGTTGTGCTGCGAGGCCAGTTGATACATCAAGGCGATGTCGCCGCCGGTCATCGGCGGAATTTCGCCGTCCTTGTAGCCGGCCGCGAGGAAAGCCTGGATAGCGCCGGAGCCCTGCAGCGCGCTGTCGGCCAGCACGCCGTTGATCTCCTTGCCGTGCTTCTGGATGAGCGCGGCCATCACTGATTTGCCGGTCGCGGGGTTCCAGTCGCAATATTGCTTCTCCAGCACCTTGATGCCGGGGAACTTCCCGAACACCTCCTCATTCGCCTTGATACGGATTTCAGCGACGCTCGAGCCGGCGATGCCGGGCAGCATGACGATGTTGCCCTTTCCGCCGAGCGTCTCGCACAGCCACAGGGCTTCGAGGCGACCGAGCGCCCAGTCCGAGGCGGTGATGTAGGTGATGTAGTTGCTTGCCGTCTTCACCTTGCGGTCGACCATGATGACGGGAATGCCCTGCTCCATGGCGCGGCCGACGACGGAGTCCAACGCGTCTTCCGTCGCGGCTGCGATCAGCAAGACGTCGACGCCCTGGCTGATCAGGTCCTGGATGTCGGCGATCTGCTTGGAGGGATCGTCATTGGCGTCGGTCGCCAGAAGATGCGCAATCTCGTCGCGATGCTGGCCGGCCGCCCAGAACACGCCGTGCTGGAAGGCCACGCGCCAGGCATTGGATATCGAGGCGTTGGAGAAGCCGATCGTATAGGGCCCCTCCTTCTTCCACTTCGAAGTGTCGACCATCGAGTTGGCGTTCGGATTCCAAATCCAGGTCCGCGGCACCCCGTAATAGCCGGGCTTGGCTTCCTCCGCCGCGGCAGGGGCAGTGGCGCCAAGTCCCAGGGCCGAAACCGCGCCGGCGGCCGCCATAGCGGCAGGCGCTTTGCGGATCAAGCTCGCTCGCGATATTTTTTGATCGAAGATACTCTTTACAGTCATACTTTCCTCCTCCTGGGCACCTTTTCGGATGCTGATTGTTCCTACCCCAAGTAAAAACTGAATAATTTATGGTATATTTCGCAACTTATATCGAAAAATACAAAGCGCCCGGCCACAGCCGATTGCCCAGGCCTCCCAACGCTTCGAATTAGCGGACGCATCGCCGCGAAGGTCAATCACCTGAGTTGTAATAGCTGCTATTACGATTTTCTCGATTGGGCACAGCAACGGTTGCGATCTAATAGGCCGCAGGTACCGGAAGGGTTGAGGTCACCCGGGGAGGATCGACGCTTGAAAATTCTCGTTGTGCTGCGAATGATTCCGGATTCCGCGGGCGAGCTCGAACTGACGGGCGACGGACGCGGCATCGACCGCGAATGGCTGGATTTCCAGCTCAATGATTTCGACGACCATGCGCTCGAAGAGGCTATCCTCCTGAAGGAAGCGTCCGGCGCGACGGTCGTCGCCGTCGCCATCGGCGAAGGCAGTAATCGTGTGCTGCAGATGGCGGTTGCGCGCGGCGCAGACGAGGCGGTTGCGGTCGAAGCTGAAGGCGATGGCATGATTGACTCGCGCGCGATTGCCGGTTCGATCGTCGCGCTCGCCCGCTCGAAG
>NZ_RZRY01000446.1:0-5345 GCF_003998035.1 Mesorhizobium sp. M2A.F.Ca.ET.039.01.1.1
CTGCGAAAGCATCGAGCAGGCCGCCGGCACGCTGTCGGGCGGCAACCAGCAGAAGGTGGTGATCGGCAAATGGCTGGCGACACGGCCGCGCGTGCTTCTGCTCGACGAGCCGACGCGCGGCATCGATGTCGGCGCCAAGCGCGAGATCTACGACCTCATCTTCAAGCTCGCCGGCGACGGGCTGGCGATCACCGTGATCAGCTCGGAACTGCCCGAGCTTCTGCATCTGGCCGACCGCATCCTGGTCATGGCGGAGGGCCGCCAGCGCGGCATCCTGTCCCGCATTGAGGCCAGCGAGGAGGCGATCATGCGGCTTGCCGCCCCTAGAAGGACCGCGAGACCTGCGGCATGAACCTCATCAGCCTTGTCTCCCGCACCAAACTTTACTGGGGGCTGATCGCCATCTTCCTGATCGGCGTGTTCGGCTCGCCGATCAGCTCCAAGGGCAACAACATCTTCTTGTCCTACGGTAACCTGCTCGACGTGCTGCGCCAGGTGTCGACCACCGGCCTCATCGCCACCGGCATGACGGCGGTGATCCTGACCGGCGGCATCGATCTTTCCGTCGGCTCGCTGATGGCGATCTGCTCGGTCGTCTGCGCCATGCTGCTCACCGTGCCGGGCATCACGCCGTCGGCGGCGCTTGGCGTGCCGACGACCGCGCTGGTGGCTCTCAGCCTCGGCGCACTCGCCACCCGCTTCATCCTGCTCAACATCCAGAAATCCCGCGCCGGCGCGGAAGCCGGCCGCGACGTGCGGCTGGACACGACGCGCGGGCTGGTCATCCCGGGCGTGGTCGGCGTGATCCTTTGCTGCCTCTCGCTGTGGTACCTGCTGCCGCAGGTCGAGACCAAGTTCGGCGTGCTCGGCGTGCTTCTGGTGGCGCCTTGCGTCGGCCTGCTGTTCGGCACCATCAACGGCTTCATCATCGTCGCCGGCCGCCTGCAGCCCTTTATCGTGACGCTGGCGATGATGGTGACAGCGCTCGGCATCGCCAGGCTGACCGCCGGCCAGAACAATGCGGTGCTGCCGGTCTATACCGGCTCCAACGCCACGGAAGAGTTCGAGATCCTGCGCTCGCTGGTGTTCGGCGTCGTGCCGATGCCAGGCCTGTTCTTCCTCGGCGCGGTCGTGATCTACGGCGCGGTGCTGCGCTTCACGCCCTTCGGCCGCTATGTCTACGCCATCGGCGGCAATGAGGAGGCGGCCAGGCTTTCCGGCATCGCGGCGGGACGCGTCAAGATCGCCACCTATGCGGTGTCCGGCCTGCTCGCCGGCATCGCGGCGGCGCTCTACGTGGCGCAATACCGGCAAGGCAAGCCGGATGCCGGCGCGGGGCTGGAGCTCGACGCCATCGCCGCCGTGGTTATCGGCGGCACCAGCCTGATGGGCGGGCGCGGCAGCCTGATCGGCACCTTCTGCGGCGTGCTGATCTTCGGACTGCTGTCCAACATCCTGCAGCTGCACAACATCAATTCGAACCTTCAGCTGGTGCTGAAGGGGGCGATCATCATCGGCACGGTGCTCGTTCAGGAGCGCAACGCCGGCGACATTTTAAGCTATCTGCGCCTGCCCGGCGGACGGGCGGCGCAAAAGGAAACGGCCGCGGCCAAGCGGCCGTCACAGGAGACCTCGTCTCTATAATCCGGAGGAAATAGGACCATGAAACGACGTGAAATGCTGAAGCTCGCCACTTTCGCGGCGGCACTTCTGACGACCACCGCAATTCTGTCCGGCAACCATGCCTTTGCCCAGGACAAGAAGTGGAAGATCGGCTTCTCGCAGGTGACGACCATCGAACCCTGGCGCGCCCAGTTCAACAAGGACATCATCGCCGAGGCCGCCAGGCATCCGGAAGTCGAGCTGATCATCACCGACGGCGAGGACAAGACCGAAAAGCAGGTCGCCGACGTCGAGAACCTGATCCGCCAGGAGGTCGACGCGCTGCTGGTGTCGCCGAAGGAATCGGCCGGCCTCACCGGCGTGGTGCAACAGGCGATCGACGCCAAGATCCCGGTCTTCGTGCTCGACCGCAATGTCGACACCAAGGACTACACGCAGTTCGTCGGTGGCGACAACAAGCTGATCGGCCGGGCTGCCGGCGAATATGCCGTCGAGCTTCTGGGCGGCAAGGGCAAGGCCGCCGGCAACGTCGTCGAGATCTGGGGCGGCATGGGCACGCAGCCGGCGCATGACCGCCATGACGGTTTCCATGAATTCACCGACAAGGAGCCGGGCATCAAGTATCTGCTCGACCAGCAGTCGGGCGACTGGAAGCAGGACCAGGCCTACAACATCATGGCCAACGCGCTGAAGACCAACGAGAAGATCGACCTCGTCTACGGCCACAACGATCCGATGGCCTATGGCGCCTATCTCGCGGCGAAGGATGTCGGGCGCGAGAAGGACATCAAGTTCATCGGCATCGACGGTCTGCCCAACGAAGGCGTGCAGATGGTGAACAAGGGCGAGCTGACCGCGACCTTCACCTATGTCACGCCGGGCGCCGAGGGCCTGCGTCAGGCGATCAAGTTCCTCAACGGCGAGAAGGTCGAGAAGACCATCACGCTGCCGACGGAGAAGATCACCAAGGAGAACACCGCCAAGATCCTCAAGGACAACGGGCTCTAAGTCCGGAGCCCTGCCGGGCCACGCGCCCGGCAGGGTTTTGCCCGAGCGCGAGGCGCTCCCCTGACAAGCTAGCCGCCGGATGCGTGAAAGGTCGCCGAGACGCCGATTTTCCGGCCTTTCGCGACCGAAAGTCACGCCCCCCGAGGCGAGCGTTACCCTCACCGGATGACGGCTCCAGGCGCCGCCAGCGGCGTCGCGTCCAAAAAAGCCAGTCGGAACAATACGATAGCGCGGGCTCGCGCCGAGCGCGCCCCAACGCGCGGCGGATCGCTGCCAAAGCCTTGCCGAGACAATGAACAGCTTGCGCAGAATGCTTGCGCCCCGTATCGGCTGTTCTTATATACGCCCCAGCCGTCCCGGCCCCCGAAAACCGGTGACCATGACGGGATTTCTTGTGAACAGGGGCTTTCGTCGGAACGCCTTTTGAAGGGTCCTGAGAGCCTGCTTAGAGGAGAGACTAGAACAATGGCAAAAGTTATCGGTATCGATCTCGGCACCACCAATTCCTGCATCGCCATCATGGATGGCAAGGACCCCAAGGTGATTGAGAATGCTGAGGGCGCGCGCACGACGCCTTCCATCGTCGCCATCTCGAATGACGGCGAACGCCTCGTTGGCCAGCCGGCCAAGCGCCAGGCGGTCACCAATCCTGAAAACACCATCTTCGCGGTCAAGCGCCTGATCGGCCGCCGCTATGACGACCCGGTGACGGAGAAGGACAAGAAGCTTGTCCCCTACAAGATCGTCAAGGGCGACAATGGCGACGCCTGGGTCGAGGCCGGCGGCAAGAAGCAGTCGCCCAGCCAGATCTCGGCCATGATCCTGCAGAAGATGAAGGAGACGGCAGAAGCCTATCTGGGCGAGAAGGTCGAGAAGGCGGTCATCACCGTTCCGGCCTATTTCAACGACGCCCAGCGCCAGGCGACCAAGGACGCCGGCAGGATCGCCGGCCTTGAGGTGCTGCGCATCATCAACGAGCCGACGGCCGCAGCCCTTGCCTACGGCCTGGAGAAGAAGGACGGCAAGACCATCGCCGTCTATGACCTTGGCGGCGGCACCTTCGATATTTCCGTGCTCGAAATCGGCGACGGCGTGTTCGAGGTGAAGTCGACCAATGGTGACACCTTCCTCGGCGGCGAGGATTTCGACATGCGGCTCGTCGAATATCTGGCGGCCGAATTCAAGAAGGAACAGGGCATCGACCTCAAGGCCGACAAACTGGCGCTGCAGCGTCTGAAGGAAGCGGCCGAGAAGGCCAAGATCGAGCTGTCGTCGACGACGCAGACCGAGATCAACCTTCCCTTCATCACCGCCGACGCCACCGGCCCGAAGCACCTGACGATGAAGCTCACCCGGGCGAAGTTCGAGCAGCTGGTCGACGACCTCGTCCAGCGCACGATCGAGCCCTGCAAGGCGGCGCTCAAGGATGCTGGCCTGAAGGCTGCCGAGATCGACGAAGTGGTGCTGGTCGGCGGCATGACCCGCATGCCCAAGATCCAGGAGATCGTGAAGCAGTTCTTCGGCAAGGAGCCGCACAAGGGCGTCAATCCGGATGAGGTCGTTGCGCTCGGCGCCGCCATCCAGGCCGGCGTGCTGCAGGGCGATGTTAAGGACGTGCTGTTGCTCGATGTGACGCCGCTGTCGCTGGGCATCGAGACGCTGGGTGGCGTGTTCACCCGACTGATCGAGCGCAACACGACGATCCCGACCAAGAAGAGCCAGACCTTCTCGACCGCCGAGGATTCGCAGTCGGCTGTGACGATCCGCGTCTTCCAGGGCGAGCGCGAAATGGCGGCGGACAACAAGCTGCTCGGCCAGTTCGACCTGGTCGGCATCCCGCCGGCGCCGCGCGGCGTGCCGCAGATCGAGGTCACCTTCGACATCGACGCCAACGGCATCGTCAACGTCTCGGCCAAGGACAAGGGCACCGGCAAGGAGCACCAGATCCGCATCCAGGCTTCGGGCGGCCTGTCCGACGCCGACATCGAGAAGATGGTGAAGGACGCCGAGGCCAATGCCGACGCCGACAAGAAGCGCCGTGCTCTCGTCGAGGCCCGCAACCAGGCCGAGGCGCTGGTGCATTCGTCCGAGAAGTCGCTGAAGGATTATGGCGACAAGGTCTCGGATGCTGATCGCACCGCGATCTCCGATGCCATCGCCGCGCTGAAGACCGCGGCCGAAGGCGACGATCCGGCCGATATCGAGGCCAAGTCGCAGTCGCTCGCCGAAGTGTCGATGAAGCTCGGCCAGGCCATGTACGAGGCCTCGCAGAAGGAAGCGGCCGAAGCCGACGCCAAGGCGGATGCCGCCAAGGATTCGGACGTGGTCGACGCCGACTTCGAGGAAATCGACGAAGACGACGACAAGAAGAAGTCGGCTTGAGCCGGCTGACGGCGATTAAGTGCAAAAGCCCGGTGCAAAGCCGGGCTTTTTTGCAACCTTCGTTGAAAAAGTACGGGCCTGCTTGAAAAAGTGACGGAAAAAACCGGAGCTAGCCTGCTTGGTACTAGCATCCGGGAAACATCGCTCCTAAATCCAAGGCCATGCCGGCAAACGTCGCCAACAATGCTTGAAGACATTGAGCATCCGGACAGCGGGAAAAAATGAAAGCTGATTTCTACGAAACGCTGGGCGTGCAAAAAGGCGCCGACGAAAAGGAACTCAAGAGCGCTTTTCGCAAGCTCGCCATGCAGTTCCATCCCGACCGCAACCCC
>NZ_RZRY01000447.1:0-5333 GCF_003998035.1 Mesorhizobium sp. M2A.F.Ca.ET.039.01.1.1
CCCTGATGCACATCCTGCAAGGCATCGGCCAGGGCCTGCCCAACATGGGCGACATCGACAAGCAGGCGATCGGCGGCGCGCTGGGCACGGCAACGCATGGCTCCGGCCCGACACTGGGCGCCTATCACACGCAGGTCGAGGCGGTGCAGCTCGTCGATGGGCGGGGCAAGCTGCGCGAATACAGCCGGGCCGACGACCCGGACATGATCCACGCCACCGGTGTCGCGCTTGGCGCCTTCGGCATCCTCACCGAAGTGACGATGAACAACATCGCGGCCTACCGCCTGCGACGCCGCAAATGGGTGCTGCCGATTGGCGACATGCTGCGCGATTTCGAAAAGATGATGGCCGCGCATCGTTCGGCCGAATTCTACTACATCCCGTTTTCCGGCTATGCGCAGTTCATTGCCAGCGACCTGAGCGATGCCCAGCCGACGCAGCGGCCGACCGAGGACGACGAGCGGGGCCTGGCGACATTGCGCAAGCTGCGCACCGTGCTGCGCCGGCTGCCATCGCTGCGCCGCGCGCTGATCAAGGGCGCGGTGAAGAAGGTGCCCTCCGAGGATTATGTGCAAGACTGGCTCAACGTCTATGTCAGCGACCGTCGAACCAAATTCAACGAGATGGAATACCACCTGCCATTCGAGGAAGGCCCCAAGGCGTTGGCCGAGATCATCGCGCTGACGGAGAAGCACTTTTCGGAAGTCTATTTCCCGATGGAGGTGCGTTCGGTGGCGCCGGACGAATTCTGGCTTTCGCCCTTCCACAAGCGACTGACCTGCTCGATCGCCATCCACCATGACGCGGCGAATGACCCGCTGCCCTTCATGCGCGCCGCCGAGCCCATCTTCCGCAAATATGGCGGCAGGCCGCATTGGGGCAAGATGCACAGCCTGAAGGCTGCGGATTTCAAGAAGCTTTATCCGCGTTGGGACGACGCGCTTGCCGTGCGCCGCGACATCGATGCCGACAACCGTTTCGTGTCGCCCTATATGGCCGGCCTGTTCGGCATCGAATGATGAGCGCCTATTTCGCTGCCCTGTCCGAGGCGTTGAAGGCAGCCGAGATCTTCCGGCCCTGCCTGGTGCTCGACCGCGACCGGCTGGACGGCAACATCGCGCTGGTGAAGGAGCGGCTGGCGCCCGGCCTTGCCGTTCGGCTGGTCGACAAGTCGCTGCCTTGCATGCCGCTGCTGTCGCATATCGCGCGAGCCCTCGAAACCAACCGCTTCATGACCTTCCATCCGCCGGTGACGCAGGCCGTCCTCGACGGCTTTCCCGAGGGCGATCTGCTCTACGGCAAGCCGATGCCGGTCGGCGCTGCCAGGGCCGCGCTGACAGGAGGTGGCGCCGGCTGGTGGTCACGCGTCTGCTGGCTGATTGACACGCCGGAGCGGCTGGCTGACTACGGCGCCTTGGCCGCCGCGCTCGACACCGAATTGCGCTTCGCCTTCGAGGTCGATGTCGGCCTGCATCGCGGCGGTTTTTCAAGTCCCGCCGAGATCAAGGCGCTGACGGTGCCGGAGCGCCTGCATTGCGAAGGCATCATGGCCTATGAAGCGCATGCGCCGGAGATACCGGGCCTCTTCGGCGGCGCGGCCAGGGCTCTGAAGCAGGCTTCGGCAAAGGCGGCGGAGTTCGCCGCCACCCTCGATCCGGACCGGCGCCGCATCATGAATATCGGCGGCTCGAAGACCGCGCTGCTGCACGGCGGCGGCGTCGCCAACGAAGTGTCGATCGGCTCGGCCTTCGTGCTGCCGAGCGACTTCGACACCCCTGGCCTTGACGGCCTCCAGCCGGCGGCCTTCGTCGCGACGCCGATCCTCAAGGCCCTCGACCCGATGCTGCCCGGTCCGCCGTCGGTTTCCAGGGCGCTGCAGGCGCTCGGCCTCTTCCCGAAGAAGGGCTGCTATCTCTATGGCGGCAAGTGGATGGCCGAACCGGTGTTCCCTGAAGGCATGAAGCCGAACGGCCTGATCGGGTTATCGTCCAATCAGCAGTTCATGGGCCTGCCGGCAGGCGCCGATGTGAAGCCCGGCGACTACTCCTTCCTGCGGCCGACGCAGAGCGAGGCGGTGCTGCAGCATTTCGGGGCGATCGCGGTTTTTGCCGGCGGGCGGATCGGCGAGTTCTGGCCGGTGCTGCCGACGGGGTGAGGCGTTTCAGCGCCTCGCGGCGAGGCCGCCCCCCGCGCTCTCGTCATTTATGGTTTGCACGCGTCGCTTCGCACCTTTCTCCACCCTGGAATGACAAAGTTGTGAGGCATCCCGCTGCAGCCAAGTTATTGACTCAGTCAACTAAATGGTTGATCCTGTCGAGAGCAGGAGGACTTCCCATGACCATCCACGACCACCCCGGCAAGGAGCGCATCGATACGGTGCGCGCCTTCAATCGCTTCTACACCCGCCAGATCGGCCTGCTCGACGAGGGCCTCCTGAAGAGCCCGTTCTCGCTGACCGAGGCGCGGGTGCTCTATGAACTTGCTCATCGCGACGGGCTGGTCGCCAGCGATCTGGTGCGCGACCTCGGCCTCGACCCGGGCTATGTCAGCCGCCTCTTGAAGAAATTCGAGGAGCGTGGCCTGGTCGAGCGCGAAGCCAGCGAGGCGGACGCGCGCCGATCATCGATCGCGCTGACGCCGGCGGGCAGGCAGGCTTTCGCGCCGCTCAACCAGGATTCGCATGACCAGGTGCGCGCGCTGCTCGACCGCTTGCCGCCGGTCGACCAGGAGCGGCTGGTCAACGCCATGCGCACCGTCCAGGACCTGCTCGGGGAAAGGCCCGAACCCAAGGTGCCTTACATCCTGCGGCCGCTCCAGGTCGGCGACATCGGCTGGATCACGCGCCGTCAGGGCATGCTCTACACCGAGGAGTATGGCTGGGACGGAACCTATGAGGCGCTGGTCGCCGAGATCCTCGCTGAGTTCGTCAAGAAATTCGATCCAAAGTGGGAGCGCGCCTGGATCGCCGAGCGCGAAGGCGAGGTGGTCGGCTCGGTCTTCGTCGTGCGCAAGTCGTCCGAGGTGGCGAAGCTGAGGCTGCTCTATGTCGAGCCGTCGGCGCGCGGACTGGGCATCGGCCGGCGGCTGGTCGACGAATGCATCGCCTTTGCCCGCGCCAAGGGCTACAAGACGCTGACGCTTTGGACCAACGACATTCTGGGCTCGGCTCGCCGCATCTACCAGGCTGCGGGTTTCCAGCTGGTCGACGAGGAGCGCCATCATTCCTTCGGCAAGGATCTCGTCGGCCAGACCTGGGATTTGGAGCTGTAGTTCTCCCTTCTCCCGCAGCATCGGGAGAAGGGAGAGTCGTCTCAATTGTTGATCGGCACCCGGATCTCCAACCCGCCATTGCCAGTATGTCCATCGATTCGAGCCGTAGCGTTCGAATTCCGGCGCGTCGGCTCCTCGCATTTGGCGCGCTACTGTAGCGGCGGCGCCGACAGCCAGTTTGATCGAAATTGCGCACTGGGCAATAATGAGCGCCGGGCATGCCGCTGCGAGGTGGGATCGAAGCGGCAATGCGGATAGGCGGGAAGGTGTCCCGATGACGACGGCGACGGCCGATCAGGTGTTCCGGTTTGGCGGTTTCACGCTCGATCTCGCCATGGGCACGCTGCGCGGCGTGAACGAGCCGCTGTTCCTGCGCCCGAAAGCATATGCGCTGCTTTCGCATCTCGCCCGCAACATGGGTCGCGTCGTGCCGAAGTCGGAATTGATGGATGTCGTCTGGCCCGACGTTTATGTCACCGAGGATTCGCTCACCCAGTCTGTGCGCGAAATCCGCAAGGTGCTGGGCGACGACATGGTTCGCACCGTCTCTAAGCGCGGCTATATGCTGGCCGCGGAGGCTGAGGCAGCGCCCGAGATCACCACCCAGCCGATCGTTGCCGTGGTGCGCTTCCGCAACGAGAGTGGCGATCCGGCCGATGAGGCGATGGTCGACGGATTCGCTGAGGACTTGATAAACGGCATCGCGCGCTTCGGCACGGTCACGGTGCTGGCGCGGAACTCCAGCTTCTCCTTTGCTTCCTTCGGCCGCGCCGAGTGGCCGCAGATCCGCGCCCGCATCGGCGCCGACTACCTGGTCGAAGGGTCGCTGCGCCGCCAGGGCGAGCATGTCGTGGTTGCCGTCAGCCTCGTCGGCATAGCCACCGCCAGCCAACTCTGGGGCGACCGCTTCCAATCACAGGGCGACGGCCTCTTCGCAATCGAGCGCGAGATCGTCGAGCAAATCGTCAGCCGGCTGGTCACGCGTGTCGCCAATGCCGGACTGGAGCAGGCGTCGCGCAAGCCGGTCACCAGCCTAGCCGCCTATGAGCTTCTGCTGCGCGGCTTTGCGATGCTGCGCGATCCCGCCCAGACCGACCAGCGCAGCGCCGAAGCCCTATTTGAGGCCGCGATCGCTAAGGACCCGAACTACGGCCTCGCCTACACGTATCTTGGTCTTGTGCGGGCACTGGATGGCGAGTTCGGTCGCGCCAGCGACTCGGTTCTGGAAAATGCGCGCGACCTTGCCGACAAGGGCCTGGCGCTGTCGCCGGACCAGCCGACAGGACACCGCGTGCAGTCGCTGATCCGTCTCTATATGCGTGATCACGAGGCGGCCGAGCATCACATGCGCATCGCGCTGCAACTCAATCCCTACGATGCCGACAGCATCGAGCAGATGGGCATGTTGCTGACCATGCGCGGCCGGCCACTGGAAGCGCTGACCTGGCTGGCACGCGGCATTCGCATCGATCCTTTGCATCCGCACTGGTATCAGTTCGACCGCGCCTTGGCGCTCTACATGATGGGGGAATACCGGCAGGCGGCCGACGCGCTGGAGCTGGCGACGCGCCCGGCGCCCTGGATTCGCACGCGGCTCGCCGCCTGCTATGCCCAGATGGGCGAGATGGAGAAGGCGCGGCGGCAAATCGCCCTCATCGAGGAGGGCGCTCTGTTTTCGCCGCTCGACTATGCGCTGCGAGGGGTGCCCTTCGAGAGCCGCGCCGATGCCGAGCATCTCGCCGAAGGCGTCAGACTTGCCCTCGGCGTGACTATTCCCGAGCCGCCTCAATCGACGACCACCACGATATAGCGGCCCTGATAGAGCCGGTAGTAGGTGCCGCCGCAGCGCCAGACGTCGAAGCCGTTGACCTTGGTGCGCACGCAGCCGGCAGGCAGGGTCGCGACCCAGGCCGTGGTGTGCCGCAGCACGCGCCACGTGGCGGTGCGGCGGGCAACACCGGCTGCGCTGCGTGGCGTCCAGGGCACTCCGATGCGGGCCTCGGCAGCGCTGACGAGCGACAGTGTCGGCGCCGAGGTGCCGACGATCTCGACGGCGGTGATAG
>NZ_RZRY01000448.1:0-5332 GCF_003998035.1 Mesorhizobium sp. M2A.F.Ca.ET.039.01.1.1
AGCCGACGGCGCCGCCGAAGCCGCCTTTCGACAGGCCGACAAGGATCACCGCCGGGATGGCGGCGGCATAGAACCACGGATCGCTGAGCAAGCCTGACATCGGCAAGAGAAGGTTGGAGGAGGCGGGGAACCAAGCCATAGCGCGGAACGGCGCCGCCGGGATAGTCATTAATGCCGGCATCCGCTATTGCCGCCCAATCAGCACGACCATCTGCCCCGCCAGGGTCCGCCGGTCGGTCGGCCCGCCATTTCGGAGAGTGGAAATGAACGCCATCAGCATTCGCCGTGCACGTGAAGCGGACGTTGCGGTCATCGTCGCGATGCTTGCCGACGATGCGCTGGGCCGGGCCCGTGAAGACGCCACCCTGCCGCTGGCGCAACCCTATCTGGACGCCTTCGCGGCGATAGACGGCGATCCGAACCAGTTGCTCGCGGTGATGACCGATGGCGACGAAATCATCGGCACGCTCCAGATCACCTTTCTCGCCGGCCTATCGCAGCGCGGCGCGTGGCGCGGCCAGATCGAGGCCGTGCGCATCGCGTCCACCCGGCGCGGCGAGGGGCTGGGACAGCGCCTGTTGGAATGGGCGATCGACAAATGCCGCGAGCGCGGCTGCCGGGTCATGCAGCTGACGACGAACAAGAGCCGGACGGATGCGCATCGCTTCTATGAGCGCCTTGGCTTCAAGGCCAGCCATATCGGCTACAAGCTTGAACTCTAGAACAATTCCAGGAGAGGTGTGAGCGGTTTTCCGTCCGGAATTGCGTAAAAACAACGAGATAGCGCGTTTCGCCGTTTCCGTGAAACGGTGAAACGCACTAGCGATTGGCCGCTGGCTGTCGGCAATTGCGGCCGCTGCCCTACATCTTGTCCGGTCCCGGGTCGCCACCGGCGGCGGTGATCGCGAGCCGATCCAGATAGTGCGTCCAGCCCTTCTCGTGGCTGTCGCAAATCTCTCGGTCGGCAAGGCCGCTATGGGTTAGCTTGACCCGCGTCCCGCCCGGCTCTTCGACCAGATCGATTTCGACAAGGCTCGAACCGGGTGGCGTCCGATCGTTGCCCTCCCAGCCGAAGCTGTAGGCAAGGCGGTGGACGGGTATGACCTCGGTGAATTGGCCGCGAGCCGTGGCTCTTCCTCCCAAATTCAGCAGATAGAGACCGCCGGGGTTGGGTTCCGCCGTTGCCTCCGTTCCCATCCAGCGCACAATCTTGTCCGGATCTGTCAGGAAGGCGAAGACTGTCGCCGGCGGCGCCGCGATCTGTACCTCGCGACGAACGATCAAGGGTTCAGCCATCGAAACCTCCCGGGTTTGCGCGCCAACACGGCTCGCCTGGCAGGTGGCGCCGGGCCAGCGCTTTCGATTCGAAGCCAAATCGCCCTGCCGTTCAACTAAAATCTCGTTGGATCGATTCGCGCTGGTGACAGCGACGGAACGCCGAAGCATGATCATATCGATGCGGCTTTCTTCAACTTTCGCCTGGCTGGTCGACAGCGCCGGCGGCGCCGTCCAGCCGGATGATTTTCTGGCCACGCTCGGCGCGCGGCTGGTTGACGACGGATTGCCGCTCGTCGGTGGAGCCCTGACGCTCGCCGCGCCGCATCCGATCATAACGCGCCGCGCCTGGCTGTGGCGGGCCGAGACAGGCGTCGTCATGGAGGCGCTGGGTTTTGGCGCCGGCATGATGCCTGGAACCGGAGAGGCAGATCTCGGACGCGAATGGCTGGCGGGACTGGGAACCGGTGTCGTGTACGATTACATGGTTGGCCCCGAGTGCGAGGATGCGCAATGGGGGAATCCAAAACTGAACTGGGCCGCGGTACGCCCTCTCGCGGAGCACGAATCGAAAACACTGGACCAGGTGGCGCGCTTCGCCGTGGCGCCGCTTGCCGCTCTCGCCGCTAGGTCGACCCTGTCGGCCCTGCTTGAGGCCTATCTTGGGCAACGCAGCGCAGCGCAGGTGTTGGCCGGCCGTTCGCGGCGCGAGGTTGGCGAGACAATCCGCGCGGTCCTGTTCTACAGCGATTTGCGCGACTTTACCGCCCTGTCGGAAGAGACGGACGCCGAGCAGGTCGTGGCGGCGCTCAACGCCAGCTTCGACCGCATAGCCGGCGCCGTTCACGCTTTTGGCGGCGAGGTGCTGAAATTCATCGGCGACGGCGTGCTGGCGATCTTTCCTGTCGGCGAGCGCTCGGTCTCGGAGGCTTGCGAGGCGGCGTTGCGCGCGGTCGCAGCGGCGCGGGCGGGGATGGCGCAGCTCAATCAGGTTCGTGCCGGACAAGGCATGCCCGAGCTGCAATTCGGCATGGCGCTGCACATCGGCGACATGGTGTGGGGCAATGTCGGCACAGCCGACCGTCTGGATTTCACCGCAATCGGCCCGGCCGTGAACCTCGTCAGCAGGCTCGAAGGCCTGTGTCGGCCGCTTGGACGGAGCGTCCTGATCTCCGGCGCTGTCGCCGCGGAAACCACGACGCCCTTGGTTCCGTTGGGCGAACACCAATTGCGTGGAATTGTCAGACCGTGCGCCGTCTTCAGCCTGCCGGACGGGTGATCCCTGGAGCGGTTCGGCGTTTCCGCGAACCGGCTCTGTAAACGACGGAGCGCGGCGATCCGGCGGCGCCCCCGCGCTCGACGATCCTGCTTCGCCCTCCTGTTCAAGCTGGCCGCTTTGCTCTATGCCGCAATGCAACCATCTTCGCCCGGCATAGGCGAAACCGGGATCGAAGGCCAATGAACGATTTAACCCCGCCCAACCGCTGCCGCATCGTGCTGATCGCGCCGCCGCTCGTACCGGCCGAGCATATCTGCGCGGCCTTCGAGGGCGGCGACATCGCTTCGCTTATCCTGCCCGACAATGGCATGGATGACGCCTCCTTCCAGGCCCTCGCCGAACGGATCGTGCCGATCGCTCAAGGCGCCGGCATCGCCGTCATCATCGCCGGCGACAGCCGCATCGCCGGTCGCGTCCAGGCCGACGGCATCCATGTCGAGGCAAAGCCGCGGGAGCTCGCCGAGACGATCGAGCGCCTGGCCGGCAAGATGATGGTGGGCGCCGGCGGCGCCAAGACGCGCGACGAGGCGCTGGCGCTCGGCGAGGAGCGGCCCGACTACATGTTCTTCGGCCGTTTCGGCTACGACAACAAGCCGGAGCCGCATCACCGCAACCTCGCCCTCGGCGAATGGTGGGCTGAGATGATCTCGATTCCCTGCATCGTCATGGGCGGCTCCGAGCTTGCTTCCGTCGAGGCGGTGGCCGCGACCGGCGCCGAATTCGTGGCGCTGTCCAGCGCCGTTTTCGCCGATGGGCGCGATCCCGCGGCGGCGATCGCCGCCGCCAACGCGCTGCTCGATGAAACCGCGCCGCGTTTCGAGGACTGACATGCGCTTGCGTGTGCTTCCTCTGGCCGTCCTGGCCGGCTTGCTGGTTCCGGCTTGCTGGCTGGGCGAAACGGCGAGCGCGACTGAGACCGTGCCTCTGCCCCAGCCCCAGCCGGAGACGAGTGCGCCGGACAAGGGCGCGCCCGACGCAGCCAAGCCGGATACAGGCTCGCCGGACACGGGCACGCCGGATAAGGGCAAACCGGACACAGCCACGCAGGACACCGCGCCGGATGCGAGCCGGTTCGGCAGCGATCCGCATATCGACAAGCCGATCCAGAACACCTTGCCGCAGCCTGCAACCATGACTCCGCCATCGGCCGACACCGTCAATCCCGACCGTTTCGGCGCCAAGCAGCCGGACGCCGCCTATGGCGCCTTCCAGCGCGGCCTCTACAAGACCGCCTACAATCTCGCCATGGAGCGCGCCAAGAACGGCGATCCGGCGGCCGAGACGCTGGTGGCCGAAATCCTGTCGCGCGGGCTGGGCGTGCCGCTCAATCCGGCCGAGGCTGCAAAATGGTATGGGCTGGCCGCGGAACAGGGCGTGCCGGAGGCGCAGTTCCAATATGCGCTGATGCTGCTCGACGGCCGCTATGTGAAGAAGGACGAAAAGGGCGCCTTCGCGCTGATGCAGGCCTCGGCCGAGGCCGGCAACCGGCTTGCGCAGTTCAACTTCGCGCAGTTGCTTGTCCAGCAGGATCCCGGCGATGACGGGCTTGTGAAAGCCGCCGTCTACTACGAGCGCGCGGCCGCCACCGGCCTTGCCGACGCGCAATACGCGATGGCGCAACTCTATGCCAACGGCGCCGGCGGCAAGCCGCATGACGACGCCCAGGCGCGTATCCTCCTGACGCAAGCCGCGCGCCAAAACTACGACACGGCGCAGATCGACCTCGCCGCCTGGATGATCGAGGGGCGCGGTGGCGAGCGCGACCTGAAATCGGGCTTTGCCTGGATGAGACGGGCGGCGCAAGGCGGCAATGTCGCCGCCCAGAACCGCCTCGCCAAGCTCTATATGGGCGGCATCGGCACCGACCCGGACCTGATCCTCGCCGGCGCCTGGTATATCGTCGCTCGTCGCGCCGGACTGATCGACCCGCAGATGGACGATTTCCTGCAGGGCCTCGACGACGACCAGACCAAGCAGGCCCTGCAAAAGGCAAATCGCCTGCCTTGAGGCCCGTCGCCGCGGCAACCGCTCGGGTTCCCTCCCTTGCCTACCTTGGCAATTTGTGGTCTTGGAGGCGCCAAAGCGCGACCCGCGCCAGAAAATCTCATTCCGGATCAGTTCATCATGGCCAAGATCAGTGGCAGCGAAATCCGTCCCGGCTATGTCATCGAGCACGATGGCGGGCTGTGGGTGGCGGTCAAGACCAACACCGTCAAGCCCGGCAAGGGCGGCGCCTACAACCAGGTCGAGCTGAAGAACCTGATCAACGGCACCAAGCTCAACGAGCGCTTCCGCTCGGCCGAGACCGTCGAGCAGATAAGGCTCGACCTCAAGGATTTCTCGTTCCTCTACGAGCAGGGCGATGCGCTGGTGTTCATGGACACTGAAAGCTACGAGCAGCTCGAGCTGGCGAAGGACTTCGTCGGCGAGCGCGCCGCTTTCCTGCAGGACGGCATGATGGTGACGGTTCAGCTCTACGAGGAGCGGCCGATCGGCATCTCGCTGCCCGACCAGGTGACGCTGACCGTCACCGAGGCCGATCCGGTGGTGCGCGGCCAGACGGCCGCCTCCTCCTACAAGCCGGCGGTGCTGGAAAACGGCATCCGCGTTCTGGTGCCGCCCTTCATCTCGGCCGGCGAGCGCATCATCGTCGACACCAACGAAATCACCTATATGCGCCGCGCCGATTGAGCGCCGGCCGGTAGGAAGAAAAAGCCAGGAAGAAAAAATGGCGCGTTCCGCTCTCCTCAACGTCATGGTGCAGGCCGCGATGAAGGC
>NZ_RZRY01000449.1:0-5331 GCF_003998035.1 Mesorhizobium sp. M2A.F.Ca.ET.039.01.1.1
GTCGCCTGCCTTCAGCGATGTGTTGCCGCCGGCTGCCTGGGTCAGGTGCGGATCGGCGCCGATGGCGGCCGAAAGCGCCCGCAAGGCAGCCAGCTCCTGCGCATCAACTGTGGTCGCCATGGCGATCTTCCTCCAACGGCTCGGTCGGTCTCGCACGATCTCCCGTCACGGGAGAATGATTGGTGATGATATCGCAGATGCGAGCGATCTACGTCAACTGTGATCTACTATCATCAAAACTGGCTTGCATTCCGCCCGATGTTGAGTAAGTTGCACCAATTGCCGTGCAAATGGCATTGTCGGGAGGAAAAAGTTGAGCGACTCCGGCCGCCAGCGTCAGATCGTCGAGCTATTGCGGGACCGGCCGTTCGCCTCGGTGCGCGAGCTGCAGGAGCGTCTCGGCGTCTCGGCGGCGACGGTCAGGCGCGACATCGACAAGATCGACGAGGCTGGCGAGGCCAGGAAGGTCTATGGCGGCATCTCGGCGCTCGACGGCGCCTCGCAAGCCGGCATCGCCTATGCCAGGCCCTATGACGAGAACCGAGATCTGGCGGTCGATGCCAAACGGCAGATCGCCGCTGTCGCCGCCACCATGGTGCGCGACGGCGATGCGGTCATCGTCAATGGCGGCTCGACCTGCTTCCATCTCGGCGTCAAGCTCGCCGACCGCAACATCCGCCTCTTCACCAATTCCATGCCGCTCGCCGCCTATCTCAGCGACCATGGCCACTGCAGCCTGACCATCGCCGGCGGCGATCTGCACCGCGAACCCGGCATCATCCATTCGCTCACCCAGGCCACGCCCTTCTATGCCTCGAAGTTCTTTCTCGGCGCGCAGGGCCTCGGCCATGAGGGCGTGCTGGAATCGCATCCGCTGCTGGTGCGCTCGATCGTCGATCTCAGTCTCTGCGCCGACCAGATCGTGGTGCTGGCCGACAGCCGCAAGCTGTCGATCCATGCCCGCAACGTCGCGCTGCCGCTGTCGCGCATCGGCACGCTGGTGACCGATGACGGCCTTTCCGACGCCGATGCGCGCATGCTGGAAGATGCCGGCGTCACCGTGCGTATCGCCTCGCCTTCGGGAGCCGTCCAGTGAAGATGGCGGTGCTCGATTTCGGCAAGACCAACTCGAAGCTGTTCGTCTTCGGGCAGGACGGGCGCATCGTCGACGAACGGCGCACGAAACCCGACTGGATAGGTAAGGGCGGCCTCAGTGTGCTTGACGAAGCGGCGCTGCATGACTGGGCGCTGGACGCCGTCAACAAAGCCGCCGATGCCCACGGCATCGGAGGTCTGATGGTGTCGGGCCATGGCTGCACCTTCGCGCTGGTCGACGATACGGCGCTGACGCATCCGATCCTCGACTATGAGCAGGAGCCGCCGGCCGATATCGCCGCGCGGATCGATCGCCGCATTCCCGATTTCGCCGAGACCTTCTCGCCGCGCCTGCCGCTCGGCTTCAACTATGGCCGCCACATGTTGTGGCTGAAGGAAGTGGAGCCCGGCGCCTTCTCGGCGGCGAAGGCGATCCTCGGCTATCCGCAATATTGGAGCTGGCGCTTCGGCGGCCGCGCCGTTTCGGAGGTCTCCTATCTCGGCTGCCACTCGCATCTGTGGGCGCCGCGCAAGCGCGACTTCTCCTCGCTGGTCGACGCCGAGGGCTGGCGTGGTCAAATGCCCGCCTTCGCGCGCGCCGGCGCCGTGACCGGCGAGCGGCGCTTTGGCCGGGCCGGCAAGCCGGTCGCCATTCACAACGGCGTCCATGACAGCAACGCCGCGCTCCATGCCTATCGCCGGCAGGAACTCGGGCCGCTCACCGTAGTGTCGACCGGCACCTGGGTGATCGTGCTCAACCCGGACTGCCCGCTCGAGGCGCTCGACCGCGAACGCGACATGCTGGTCAATGTCGATGTTGATGGCGGCCCGGTGCCCACGATCCGCTTCATGGGCGGGCGCGAATTCGCAGCGATCAGCGGCAATTGGGGGGGCTCGATCGCGCCGGCCTCGATACAGCGCGCGATCGTCGCCGGCACCATGGCCCTGCCGAGCTTTGCCCCGGGCGGACCGCTGTCGGGCCTGACGGGCGAAATCGTCGGACCGGTTTCCGATGCCGAGGAGCGCGCGGCCGTGGCACTGCTCTACGTGGCATTGATGATCGATCTGTCGCTCGATCTGATCCGTTCAAGCAACACCGTCATCGTCGATGGCGGGCTGAACGCCAGCGGTCTGCTTGTCGCCCTCCTGGCCGCGCTGCGGCCGGGCCAACCCTTCATGCAGGGCGCCACGCTGGAAGGCAGCGCCACGGGCGCGGCCGCGCTCGCCTTCGAGAGCGTTGGCCGCGAGTTCGCCGCCGAGACTCCGGAGCCGGTACGCGCCGCGGACTTCAAGGGTCTGGACCGCTACCGCGACGACTGGCGTGCCCTCATTGCCGGACGCCACATAGCAGGCGCGGCGGCAGGAGGTGCGCAATGACCGCCGCCGCCCGTGTCGAGGCGCCGCAAAGGCCGGTGCTGGAGATGCGCCACATCTCCAAGACCTTCGGTCCCGTCCGCGCCCTGCAGGACGTATCGCTCACCGTCAATGCCGGCGAGCTGCATGCGCTGATGGGCGAGAACGGCGCCGGCAAATCGACGCTCATGAAGGTGCTGTCCGGCGCCTATCGGCCGGATGCCGGCGGCGAGATCCTGATCGACGGCACGCCGGTCGCCACCGGCGATCCGATCAAGGCCCGCGCCCAGGGCATCGCCGTCATCTACCAGGAACTTTCGCTGGCGCCGAACCTGACGGTGGCGCAGAACATCTTCCTCGGCAACGAGCCGCGCAGGTTCGGCATCGTCGATCGCGACCAGTGCAACCGCCGCGCCAGGGAAATCGTCGAGCGGCTCGGCGTTTCCTTTTCGGCGCGCGCCCTGGTCTCCAGCCTGTCGCTCGGCGAGCGCCAGCTGGTCGAGATCGCCCGCGCGCTGTCGACCAGTGCCCGCATCATCGTCATGGACGAGCCGACCACCTCGCTGACCTCGCGCGAAACCGACCGCCTGTTCGAGGTGATCGCGACGCTGAAGGCGCAGGGCATCGCCATCATCTACATCAGCCATCGCATGGAAGAGGTCTACCAGCTCGCCGATCGGGTCAGCGTATTGCGCGACAGCGGCTATGTCGGCACCCTCGAGCGCGCCGACCTCAACGCATCGCGCCTGGTCTCGATGATGGTCGGCCGCGATCTCTCGGCCTTCTACAAGAAGGATCACCGGCCGCCGGACCGACAGCGCCGCGTGGCGCTGTCGGTGCGCGGCATGTCGGACGGCGGATTGCTGAAGGACTGCTCGTTCGATCTTCACCACGGCGAAGTCCTGGCGCTGGCGGGGCTGGTCGGTTCCGGCCGCACCGAGCTTGCCCGGCTGATCTTCGGCGCCGACCGCCGCAGTGCAGGCGAGTTGGAACTCGACGGCAAGCCCCTTGCCATTGCTTCGCCGCGCGAGGCGCTGGAGGCCGGCATTGCCTACCTCACCGAGGACCGCAAGGAGCTCGGCCTGTTCCTCGACATGTCGATCGCGGACAACATCAATATGGGCGTGCTTGCGAAGGACGCGCGCGCCGGCGGTTTTCGCGATTTCACCGCCGCCGACAGGCGCGCGGCAAAGGCTATTGCGGACCTCTCGATCCGCACGCGCTCGGCGCAGGCCAATGCCGGCTCGCTGTCGGGCGGCAACCAGCAGAAGGTGCTGCTTGCCCGCCTGCTGGAGACCGAGCCCAAGGTCGTCATCCTCGACGAGCCGACGCGCGGCGTCGACGTCGGCGCCAAGTCGGAGATCTACCGGCTGATCGACAGCCTTGCTGGCAGGGGCATCGCCATCCTGATGATCTCCAGCGAGCTGCCCGAAGTGATCGGCGTAGCCGACCGCGTGCTGGTGATGCGCGACGGCGCCATCGCCGGCGAGGTGACGGCGTCGGAGGGCAGACCGCTGCGTCAGGAAGAGATCATGGAACTTGCGACGGGAGCGGCCCAGGAAGGACCGACAAGATGACCGACAGCTCAACGGTGGCGAAATCGGCGGATCAGGCAGTGGTCAGGAGCCGGCGGCTGCGCACGGCCTTCGCCGCGCTCGGCATGCTGCCGGTTCTGGTGCTGCTTGCCGTCGGCTTCCAGTTCATCAACCCGCGCTTCCTTACCGGCACCAACCTGCTCATCGTCAGCCAGCAGTCGTCGATCAATATCGTGCTCGCCGCCGGCATGACCTTCGTCATCCTCACCGGCGGCATCGACCTCTCCGTCGGCTCGATCCTCGCCGCCTCGGCGATGGTCGCGGTGCTGGTGTCGCTGGTGCCGGACTGGGGCATGCTCGGCATTCCGGCCGCCATTCTGCTCGGCCTCGGCTTCGGCGTCATCAACGGGCTGCTTGTCGCCTATATCAAGCTGCCGCCCTTCATCGTCACGCTGGGCTCGCTCACCGCCGTGCGCGGCGTCGCCCGCCTGCTCGGCGAGGACACGACGGTGTTCAATTCCGACCTGCCTTTCGATTTCATCGGCAATGGCTCGCTGTTCGGCATTCCGTGGCTCGTCATCATCGCGCTGACGGTGGTGGTGCTGTCCTGGCTGGTGCTCAAGCGCACCGTGCTCGGCACCTGGATCTATGCCGTGGGCGGCAATGCCGAGGCGGCGCGCCTCACCGGCATCAAGGTGCCGCTGGTGCTGCTCTTCGTCTATGGCGTGTCGGGCCTGCTCGCGGGTCTCGGCGGCGTCATGTCGGCGGCCAGGCTCTACGCCGCCAACGGCCTGCAACTCGGCCAGTCCTACGAGCTCGACGCCATCGCCGCCGTCATTCTCGGCGGCACCAGCTTCGTCGGCGGCGTCGGGTCGATCTGGGGCACGCTGATCGGCGGCCTCATCATCGCCGTGCTCTCCAACGGGCTCATTTTGGCCGGTGTCTCGGACATCTGGCAGTACATCATCAAGGGTTTGGTCATCATCGTGGCGGTCGCCCTCGACCGTTACCGGCTCCAGGCCGGAGCAAGAACGTGATTGACCTTGGTCGCCGGCCAAGATGAGCCGGATTGTGTGTAACGCACCGTGAGAGGCGCGGGGCAATCGGAGGAAGCAAGTAAATGAAGACCATCGCCAAACTTCTCTGCGGCACGGCCCTCGCGGCCCTCGCCGTCGCGCCGGCATCGGCCAAGGACCTCAACAAGGTCGGCATCTCGGTCGGCCTGCTCGGCAACCCCTTCTTCGTCGCCACCATCAAGGGCATCGAGGACGCGGCCAAAAAGATCAATCCGAAGGTCGAGGTGACGTCCGTCTCGGCAGACTACGACCTCAACAAGCAGGTCTCGCAG
>NZ_RZRY01000044.1:0-18702 GCF_003998035.1 Mesorhizobium sp. M2A.F.Ca.ET.039.01.1.1
GTCGTGTAGCGGCCGGCCGTATCGATCAGCACCGCCTCGTCGGTGAACCACCAGTCGCAGGACCGCGTGCCACCGACGCCGGCCACCGGCTGCGCGCTGCCGGAGCCGGCAAGCGGGAATTTCAGCCCGGAATTGACCAGCGCCGTCGTCTTGCCGGCGCCGGGCGGGCCGATGATGATGTACCAGGGGATGTCATAGAGGAAATTGCGCTTACCGCTCGTCCGCTTCAGCGTCGCGATGGCTTCGCTCATGCGTGCTTCGAGCACCTGGGAATCGTCGTTGCGTTCATCGCTGCGCGCGATGGCCGCTTCGAGCGCCTTCTGCGCCTTCCGCCGCTGCCAGAAGCGGATCCCGTAGAACAGCGCGAGCGCCGCAACGGTGACGCCGATGATCGTGGCCCTCAGCCACACTGGACCAAGCGGGCGCGTATCGGCGAAGCGGATCAGCGGTCCGGCATACCAGATCGCCGCCGAGAAACCGGCGAGCGCAGCCAGGCTGAAGATCCGCCGCATCCAGCGCATCAGCCGCCGTTCTCCGCCGCGCTGGTCTGCAAAATCTCCTGTTTCGGGATCATCACGTCGACGCGGCGGTTCTTGGCACGGCCGTCCGCCGTGCCATTGTCGGCGATCGGTTCGTCCTCGCCCTTGCCGTCGGCACTGAGCCGCGACGGATCCTTCACCTGCTTGGCCATCATCGCCTGCACGGCCTTGGCGCGAGCGACCGAGAGGTCGAAATTCGATTTGAACGTGCTGGACTTCTTCGGTTTCACATTGTCGGTGTGTCCAATGATGTTGATCGGTCCAGGCTCAGCATCGAGCACGGTGGCGATATCGGCCGCGACCGGCTGGAACTGCGGCTTCGGCTCCGCCTGGCCGGGCGCGAACAGAAGCTGGTTGTTGATCTCGATGACGATGAACGCGCCCTTCTCGCCGACGCTCAGTCCGCCGCCGGCGATCTCCTTGGCAAGGGCGGCGCGGACACGGTCGATCTGGGCGGTGTCCGGAACCGCTGGCGGCGGCGGGGCGGCTTGCGCCGGCTCAGTGGGCGCCGCCACGCTGGCGCGCTCGATGGTGACGGGCGTCGAGGGGTTGAGCGCCAGCAACTCTCCCGCCGTCGCGTCGCCTTCATCGGTGATCAGCACCCGCAGCCCGAAGAAGGCCGCCGTGACCAGCGTCGCCGCGGCGGCCGCGACCGCCCAGAGCGGCAGCCGCGCCCTCGGCTTCGGCAGCGCCGCCGCCATGCCTTGCCAGTGGGGCGAGATGTCTTCGCCGGCGCGCGGCTTGAAGTAGCGCAGCGTGTCGTAGACGTCGCGCCGGACGCGTTCGAGCGTATCCCGTTCCTTGGCCAGCCCGCGATACTGGCCCTCGAACCCCAGCGACAGGCAGGCATGCATCAGTTCGAGCAGGTCGTAATGCGCTTCCGGCGTGGCGAGGATGTTGTTGAGGGCTTCGTAGAAACCGGCGCCGGTCGGTTGGGTCTGAAAGAACCGTGCCATCAGGGCGTGCTGAAGCCAACTGTCCTTGCTTGGCCAGGGCAGATTGCCGACAAGGTCGTCGGCGGTTTCGCAAAGCGCGAATTTGGCGATCCGTGCGTCTTCCTCGGCCACGCCTGCCTTCGCGATAGCAAGGTCGAAGGTCTCGATCGCGTCGGCGATATGCTCCGCCAAGGGTGCGGCTTGTCGGTCGACCGGCATCAGTCGCAATTGACCGAGAAGCATCAGCAGCGGTGCCGCCGCGGCAAGGATCGGGTTGGCGGCAGCGTATTTCACGCCGGAGGCGGCATCGAGCAAGGCATCCTGCTGCACGCCCGGCGCCGCATTCGCTGCGGTGCCCGGAGTTGGCCCTTGGAAGAGCACGGTTCCGGACGACCAGCCGGTAGGTATCTGCCGGCCGCCACCGGGATCGAACACCGTCGCTTCGCGGGAAGGCGATAGGGCTGGCCGCACGCTTTCGGGACCGGGCTTCTCCGCAGCCGCAAGCGGTCTCTGCTTCGGTCGCGGCGCGCGGATGACGGTCTTGTCCACCGGCCCGGAGGGGTGGTCCTTCGAGCTCATCGGCGGCCCCCCGCCTTCAAGCCGCAAGGGGCATGTTTTCGGCTGGGGAAACGCGTTTCAGGCTGAACCTCGGCGGCGGGCCGCTTGGAAAGGCTCATCTCGCCGAAACATGACATTGCTGCACACGCCCCAAGCCTCGCCGCCTTGCCCGCCGGGCTGGCGTCCTTGTGCATTCTAGTCGCCCGGATACCCAATTGAAACGGGCCGCCGATTGAAATCCGGAAGCAAGATGCTCGAAGCGGCCGCTTCTTCTATGAGGCCCGTCACATACGGCCGGCGTGGTCCGTGCCTGTACGGCTATTTCTGCTTGTCGGCCTTGGCGTAGGCTTCGGCGAAATAGGCGAGGAAGACATCCAGCATGCCGTTCTCATGCTTGTCTTCCATCGCCCGCCATGTCGCGACGAGCGCATCCCAGGCCTGGCTCTTCCTGGACGAGAAGGACGCAGGCGGAATTTTCTTCGCGATCGCCTCCGGCGACAGGTCGTCGAGCAGCCGCGACAGCGCCGCCTGCATGGCGGCATAGGTTGCGATCTCATGGGCCTTCAGGTCGCGGAACGCATCCTCGATGCTGCGCCTGGCATCGAGATAGCCCGCCCTGCGCTTAGCGAACATGATCTCCAATATGTCGTCGGTGCCCGGCACGAATTTCAGCGGGTTGTTGTCCTCGGCGCCGATCATCGTGCGGTTCGCGCTCTTGGCGAGCACCTTCGCCGCCGCGCGCGCCTTGAGCAGCAGGGACAGTTGCTCGACCGTGGTTCTCAGCACCGCGCCGATCTCGGCCGCGACGTCGTGAGGATCGCGCGACTGCAGCAAGTCTGGAGCGATGCCCGCCGCCCTGGCGATTTCTCGCAACATCGCATCCGCTTCCGCGGGCCGGTTGGCCGGGACTGCCGGCCCCGGCTGTTGCAACGCAGAGGATGTCGAGACGGGCGCCGGCCCGGACGGTCGCTGCTCCGCCGGATTGAGGAACGGTTCATGGCCGGGATCCAGCGGCCGGCCAGTCGAGGGCGGCAGCTCGCGCTGCGTCGATCCGGTCCTGGTCTGCGGATGTCCGGTCGCGGCTCTCTCGTCTTCGATCGAAACGCCGACGACATAGCGGCCGATCAGCAGCCGGTCGCCCTGTGCCAGCCGGTGCGGCCCGGCCATGCGCTGGCTGGAGCCGTTGACGAAAGTGCCGTTGCGCGAGAGGTCGTAGAGCCAGAACGAACCCGCCTGGAAGCGGACCTCGCAATGGCGGCCCGAGATGAACTTGTCCGGATCGGACAATGTCCAGTCGCAATTCTCGCGGCCGATCTCGAAGCTGCGGTCGCGGGCGGCATAGCTGGCGGCGGTGCCGGCCGGCAGCCTGTCGACATTGCTGATCTGGAGAGAGATGAACATCCGGAAGCGTCGCCGAACTTGGTCAACAAATGCTTATCTGTCGCGCAATTCCGGGCGGAAAACCATTGAGCGCCGTTCCGGAATTGCTCTGCTATTCTAGCAGCTTGCAAGCCGAGCGGGAGAGGAGCGTTTCACATCGGCGCGTGGGCGCGCTTTAGCCATCGCTATTATTTGGCCTCCCTCAAACATGTGCTAGGCTGACGCGGATACGGTGCGGTGAACTCGAACGCTCCCGAACGTGATGCAGTTAATAGAGCGGGGGTTTCAAACCATCACACTGGCGGCCGCGTCGAGGAGGGGCACGACCCATGCCGAACGAACGTGCCACGGTTGTACAGACGCCGGCTGGCTCCGACCTGACCTTCACTCATCTCATCGGCCGCGATGAGATCAGTCGCTGCTTCGCCTATACCGTCGGCTTCGTCTCGAAGAACCGCGACATCGACCCGCTGAAGATGCTGGGCGGCGTCGTTTCGGTCGAGGGCGAGTCCGATCCGAAGCGCTGGTTCAGCGGCCTCGTGTCGGATTTCAAGCTGACCCGCATCGAGGATCGGCTGGCTTTCTACGAGGCGACCGTCAGGCCGTGGCTCTGGTTCCTCGGCAACACCACCGATTGCCGCATCTTCCAGAACATGACGGCGGTGGAGATCGTCGAGAAGATCTTCTCGAAATATGGCATCGCCAAATTCGAGAAGCGGCTGCAGGGCTCCTATCCCCAGCGCGAATATTGCGTGCAGTATGACGAGAGCGATCTCGATTTCGTACAGCGGCTGCTCGAGCACGAAGGCATCTTCTATTTCTTCGAGCATGACGAGGGCAAGCACACGCTCATCCTCTGCGACGCGATGAGCAAGCTGAAGCCGGCGCCCGGTTACGAGAAGGTGCTTTACAACTTCGAGGGCCAGGCCTCGCGGCGCGATGTCGAATACATCACCGAATGGATACCTGGCAGCGCGGTGCGGCCGTGCGCCTATGCCCACACCGACTATGATTTCGAGAAGCCCGGCGCCGACCTGATGGCGAAATCCGCCCAGCCTTTCGCCCACAAGGAAGCGTCCGGCGAGAACTATCGCCAGCCAGGCGCGCATCTCGATGTCGGGCGCGGCGACAAGATCGCCGGAATCCGCCGCGAGGAGCTTCAGGCCGTGCACCAGCACAGCACGGCCGTGGGCACGATACGCGGCCTTTTTTCCGGCTGCAAGTTCACGCTGGAGAGCTTTCCGCGCGACGACCAGAACCAGGACTATCTTGTGGTCAGCGCCGAATACCGGCTGTTCGACCCGGGCTACCGGACCCAGAACGAGGCCCACAACGAGAATTTCAAGGTGGTGCTGGGCGTGGCTCCCACCAAATTGCCCTATCGCCCGCCGCGCATCACGCCGCGGCCGATCATGCGCGGCCCGCAGACGGCAACGGTGGTCGGCCCCTCGGGCGAGGAAATCTTCACCGACAAATATGCCCGCGTGAAGGTGCAGTTCCATTGGGACAGGCTCGGCAAGAAGGACCAGAACTCATCCTGCTTCGTGCGCGTCTCGCAGACCTGGGCCGGCAGCAACTGGGGCTTCATCCAGATCCCGCGCATCGGCCAGGAGGTCATCGTCGATTTCATCGAGGGCGACCCGGATCTGCCGATAATTACCGGCCGCGTCTACAACGCCTCGCAGATGCCGCCCTACGGGCTGCCGGGCAACGCCACGCAATCCGGATGGAAGTCGAATTCCTCGAAGGGTGGCGGCGGCTACAACGAGCTGATGTTCGAGGACAAGGCCGGCTCCGAGCTGGTCAACTTCCAGGCCCAGAAGGACCACCATTTGCTGATCAAGCACGACCGCAACAAGACGGTCCAGCACGACCAGTCCGACCGCATAGACCACGACGCCAAGCATTCCGTCGGCCACGACCTCGACGAAGACGTCGGCAACAACAAGACGGTCAAGATAGGCGTCGACCAGACGACGAATATCGGCAGCAACGACACCGAGACGGTGGGCAAGGACCGCTCGCTGACGGTGATGGCGAATGAGACGATCCACGTCGTTTCGAATTCGACCGAGAACATCGATGCGAACCATTCGCAGACGGTGGGGCTCAATCAGACAGTCACGGTGGGCGTGGCGCGCGTCGATACGGTGGGAGCGGCTGAGGCGAGGACCGTTGGGGCGTCTCAGACTAATACGATCGGCGTGTCACGATCCGTCAGTGTCGGCACGAATCAGAGTCACGATGTCGGTTCTGCGGATAGCTGGAACATCGGGGCGGCCCAAACCGTCAATGTTGGAGCCGATCAGAGTTTCACCGTCGGAGGGGCACACACTTCACAGATAGGCAAAGGACGCGATTCCAAAATTGCCGAGGATGACGCCACCGAGGTCGGAGGTGCGCGTTCCCTTAAAATCGCCAAAGGTAGCTTGGTGGAGGTTGGGGAGGACGGTGCCATTAAGATCGGCAAGGACCTGCTTATTGAGGCCGGCGACTCCATTGTGATCAAGTGCGGGTCTGCGGCAATCTCAATGAAGAAAGACGGAACTATCAATATCGAGGGCAAGGATATCTCGGTAAAGGGCTCCGGCAAGATCAACGTGAAGGCGTCAAGCGACATCACGATGAAGGGTTCGGAGATAAAACAGAACTGAGGGCGGCTGGATGACCAAGACCCGAAAGCGGATCGATGGGGTGGTGATAGGAGTGTTTCTGGGTTTCGACGACGAAGCGCCGCTCGTTGTATTCCCAGGCAATGCGAGCGAGACCGCTGTGAGGGCGCGAAGCCTGTCCGAAATCAACTCCCAAATGGTCGGTTCCGAAGTTGCGCTATTGTTTGAAGAGGGGGACGTTCGTCGGCCCTTAATCGTCGGACGTATTGTGGAGCCAAGCCGCAAGCCACAATTGCACGTCATACGCGACAGCAAAGAAGTCAAGATCGTAGGAGAAGAGCGGGTAGAACTTCGCTGTGGCAAAGCCACGATCATCATGGAGAAAGATGGCCATATCACCATCCGCGGCACTTATGTTACGAGCCACGCCAGCGCCGCAAATCGTATCCGTGGCGGCTCGGTGAATCTGAATTGATGGCAGCGCCAGTCCTGCGCGATATTGTCCGACAGCACGCCGAAATGGCGGCTTTCCTTTGGACGATTTACGACCATCACCTGCTTAATCCCGACGAAAATCCGGAGATGGACGAAGTACGTCTTGCCCGCCTGGTCGAACGGTTGGATGCGCATCTTGATGGTCTGCGGGTTGCCGGAGATCAGGGCAGAAAAATTGCGCAGGAGCGCTATGAGGAATTCCCTGAAGCCGGAGAACTCTTCGTGTTACGCATGCTGGCTGCCTCAAAGCCGATCCAGATTGTGGATTTGGACCTCATCAAAGTGAGGCAATATCTGGCGGTGACGCTGAGGCGGAAACGGCTTTAGCGATAGTTGCTCATGTCGACCGTTCGCAGAAAGATGTTGCCGTCATAGCCCAATTCGAAGCCGGACCACTCAGTGCCGTCGAACAAGAAGAATTCGTGCCACCCCGCGACAACAAGAAACTCCTCGGTCGCCGACATCGTAAAGCCTTGCTCCGTTTCCAGCAGCGGCACGAGTTGATGTCCCTTCTGCACGGAAACGCCATAGCTCGTGTCGGACCAATATCTTTTGCCGCGAAATTCGCAAATGTCGTAGTAGTCGACCTCGTCAGCTTTGAGGGCAATCAACTGGCTGTCGCGCAACTCGTAAGCCGCTCCGTTTGCGCCGCCAATATATACCTCACCTTGGGAGCCAGCTAGGACGGTCTTGAAGTTGTCCTCGACGCCCAAATCGATACGATCCCAGCGCCGCCCGTTGAGTCTCAGGAGAATCCCTCGGTCGCCGACGCAATAGATTGGCTGATTCTTGCGGCCATGGATATCGTTGAGCACAGCCTGCTCAAAGGTATCCAACTGACTCCATTGGCCACGCTCATGCACATAGCTTACGCCAAGATCGCCGATCGCAAAGACCCGGTCGCGCGATAGGCCCCACAGGCGCGTCAGCGCGCCTTCGGGCAGTTCCTCGCGTGATGCCGAGTCCGGCGGAAGGTCGTGGATGATCCCTCCAAGCTCAAGCGCAATATGGTCTTGCGGGCCGAAACTGATATGCGAGCGGATTGCGTCCTCGATCTGGAGTCGTGCATTGAAGCGGATGGTTCGCCCCATCTCGATTTCCAGGAGATAGGACCGGCTGAATTCGTCATCGGGGTCGCTCAACTCGAAACTGGCGCTGAAACGACTGCCACCGTGGTGGAAGCCGTCCACGGCCTGCACATCGATTTCTTCCGGGTCAAAGTCGGCTATGGTTTCGGGCTCACGCATCACTTCTTCCTTATCGGCTTGTTCAGCAACTCGGCGTGGGTTGGCTTGGGCGCCCTTGCGCAATCAACGAGGTAGTCGAGAAGCACGAGCTTCAGGCATTCGAGTGCATCCTTCTTTTCTTGTTTGGTGCAGCTCTGCAGCTTCTCGTGATGGTCACCAACTGCCTGCTGCACCTCCTTGATAGCATCGCCCAAAGTCGGACTGCGCTTCTTCTTCAGGAAATCGCGAACCCTCTTTGTTTTTTTGTGGTGCGGCGAGTCGCGTTTCGATCCAGATCCGGACTTGCGATAACCAGTCTTGGTCTTCTTATAAGATTCCATGCAGATGCACGGCGCGGTGTCGACATCGTAATTGCCCCAGCCAGAATAATTCTGGCCGCCGCGACTCCTCTGGAACATTTGATTCTCGAAGCAGTGCTCGGACTCCGTTGGATGCGCGCAATCAGAATCCTTGTGTTGATGGACGTAAATCCCGACATTGTTCAATATTGTTGCGCAATCCTGCCCGTTGACGGTTATGGCCGCTGTATGAGGCCAGGTGACCGTGTTTCCGGTTGGCGATGCATGGTTGTTGGTGGCCAGATCCGTCATGCGTATGACAGGTTCGCCATCGAATTTCACATCGTTGGACCATGAGTTGAAATAGCCCTTTCCTGTATTTTTTGAGGTGATGACGCCTTTCTTCGCGGCGCAGCCGGCTTCCGTGCCGGATGTTCTGGACAGGTCGGATTTGTTCTTGATGTTGACGGTCTTGCCGCCGATCTTGACAGTGCCGGTGCCTTGCTCAGTGTCGCTCGCCATTCCAAAGCTGGGATAGGGGATGGGTACTCCAGGCGGAGTCGCGGGATTTTCCGGTGGTGTGAAGCAGACGTCCGGGAATGCGGCGATGGTCTGGGCGTTCACAGCCTTGCCGGAGATTTCGAGGCCGTTGGCGAACACTCCACCCATTATGCTGCCCTCGATGCCACGATGGCTGCCCCGCAGGCGCCGGCATCGTTCGATGCCTCGATCAAGACCGGATTGCCAGCAGCATAGCCCTTGCGCGCGGCCGTGAAGGCCATGCCGAGCATCAGCGGCACCACGGCTGCGCCGACATTGCCGAGAGATTCCCCGGGTGACCAGATATCTTGAAACTCATGTCTTCCCCGTAGCAAGCGCAGGCTGGCCAGCGCGCTTTGCTTGAACCAGTACTGCTCTCCTACGAGGTCGGCTATCCGGTACCCGAGGCGGTTCATTTCGATCCCGGTTTCCTCAAACGCCGCGCGGTAGGCGGCCGTCATGCCGTCGGCTCGAAATGGCAGATCCTCGGCGTTGTAGATTGATGCATTTTCACGTGACAGCCCGAGACCGAACAATCGAATTCCTCTCTGTTGGCCTTGCGTGCAGATAATGGCGGCCGCCGCCTCGCCAGGTATGAACCCGTTAGGATTTTGAGCGGTTAGGAGTCGGTTGCGCGAAAGATAGTGGGCGACTGTCTGGCTTGTCAGATAGCTATCGACACCAGCAATCATCACATAAGGCACCTCGCCTGACGCCAGCAGCCGGCGTGCATGATCCAATGCGACAACGCCTGAGGGTCGCCCGTGCGCTATTGTTCTGGAACTTGGGTGCGGTTCCAACTCGACGATTTCGGCAATGCGCCGGATCAAGACGGAATTGTCGCTGACTGCCCGGCCCGGCCGGTCTCCCTCAGGAAGGCAGAGGATCAACGCAGTTTGGCCGCGCGCCTCCGGTATACGTTCGAACGCTTCGCAAATGGCACCGGCCGCTAGATGCGCCATGCGTCTGTCGCCGACCCAGTTGCGAGGAAGCGTTATCGGAGCACCGGTCAGCCATTCGCCAGCCGCGCCCCTGATTCGCGTTTGCTGGAATCCGTCAACCCGTGCCCGCATTGCCGCGCAGGCCGATGGCGCGTCGAGGCCGACAGCTGTGACCATGCCGATGGAAACGATATCGAGCTTCGCACTCATGCAGCTTTGCTCTCTTGTGCTGGGACGATGCGGTTGATGCGGATGTATCGTTTTCCCTTGTTCCTTGCTCTCAGCATTGCTGGCGTCGGCGGCCCAACCCAGCACTCCGAGAAATCCAGGATGGTCCGCTGGATGCGCTGCGAGACACGCCAGACCAGTGAGAAACGCCGATTCTCAGTATCGAGAAGGACTGTGTCTGGAAGTACGTCGGCCGCGTAAGCTATCTCCCTGCCCTTAAACAATGTCATCTGTAACGCGGTAGACGGCAGCCGAAAGCTGACGCGCTCCTCGGGCGTCAGGTTCATCAGCACCACTTCCTCGCCGCCGCGCGGGTGGTCGATTTGCTGGTCCCGCGGCGCCATCTGGAAATAGCGCTCGTCGAAATCCTCAGGCAAGAACGGGAAGACGTTGTCGATCCAATTCTGGTCATACGTTCCGCCATATTCGATGCGGCCGGGCCAGCCGCGGCCCATCGGCCCGAAGCTCATCGGCTTGTAGTCTCCGAAGGGTGAGCGGATTTCCTCGTCGATTGCCTGCGTATTAGGTAGCCGCAGGCCCGGAATGAGGCGCTGGTTCCTGGTGCGCGACCAGCCGGTGCCGACCGGGTTGTGCTTGTAGCTGGCGGGCAACTGGTCCTCGGGGTCGAGCCGGTCGACGCCGCCCCAGGCTACGTCGTAGGAAATCGGCAACTTCAGGAAGGGCTGCGGCGCCGTGGCGGTGAACACCGGTCCTATAGCCCGCCACTCACGGTGCCCGACGACTTCGAAAAGCTTCGACCAGTTGCCGATCTTGATGCCGACCGGCACGCGCTCGGCTGGGCGCCCTCCCGGCGCATAGGCGCAGCCATTGGCGATGACATCGCAGCGCGGCTTACGGAAGGCGAAATCCGTCTCCCACAGCGTCGCCGAATAGCCCGGCACGCCGGTGTGCGTGTCGGCCATCACCAGCGGCACCTGCTCGGCCGATTTTTGCACCAGCCCGCCCGGTTTCGTCGGGAAATCAAAGGTGCCCTTCACCACCACCACCAGCCACTCGTGGCCGGCCTTGTCCATGCCCATGGTGAACTGGTGCGGATAGCCCATCTGGTTCCAGATCTGCATCAGCTGGTCTCCCAGCTTGCGGCGAAGATCTGCTCGAGCGTCGCTTGCGGCGCCTGCGGATCGATGTCGAAGACATCCGTATGCGCCGTCCACGCCACGAAGCCGTCGATGACATCGCCCTCGCCGTCGACAGGCGGAACGGACAGGGCCGCAAGCACCGCGTCCAGTTCGTCGGGTGTCAGCTCTCCGCGCTGCGCGGCCAGCGCCGCATTCTCGATCCCTTCGAACCACGCGTCTGCATAAGCCAGCTTGAGGGGTGCTTCGGACAGCCTTGCGACGACGCTGAGCGGGAACCGCCTGCCGACTCGGTCGGCGCTCTGCAGCACGATACCCGCCGAGGCACCGAAGGAGCCGGGGCCGGCCAGGAAGCGCAGCGCCGTGCCCATTGGCCAGGTCTCGAGCCCGAACAACGGCACGATGTGCTGCGCCAGCCAGCGGTCCCACACACGCACGAAATCGCCCGGCAGCCGCCGCGTCACGAAGTCGCCGGCGGCAGGCATCTTGCCGTAGCAGCCGGGCAGGGTCAGATCTGCGGCGGACATGTGAACTTCTTGAACATCTCTAACGTGTAGGGGTTCTCGACGCTGGCCGCCTTGAGCTCGAAATCGGCCCACATCCCCTTGGTGCCGAGCCGCAGGCTGTAGACGTCGGTGAGCTTGGTCGCGTTGAAGCGGCCGCCGCGCAGCATTCTCAGCCACGCCCAACTGCCGGTTTCGTTGAGCATCACTTCTGGCGAGCCGTCGACCGGCTGGAAGGCGAGCGAGATTACGCCTGTGCCGTCCTTGCCTGGCCACGTCATCGGCTGCGGCCTCGTCGCGTTGTTGTAATAGACGAGGTTCTGGCCATCGAGGTTGAGCGTCACCCGCGCCACGTTGGGCGACAGGTCCTTCGGCTCCAGCGTGAAATTCATCACTGGCCCGGTGCCGCCGGGGAACAGGTCGTCGCGGATGTGACGCGCCTGCTCGAAGGCTGCCAGCGCCGCTGGATCGAGGCCGAAATCGGCGCGCCATTTCCACGGCTCGCTGGCGGTGTCGACATAGTTGATCAGATGGTCGTTGGTGAAGGCATCGATCAGGCCGGTCGGCCCGAACAGCCGCTGGAAGTCGCGCACATTGACGTCGACGGCGCTCTCCGGGCTGAACGGATAGCGGTTGTTGAGCGCCGCCTGGCAGAAGGGCAGGATGTCGGCGCGCCAGATGGCGTTGAGCTCGTTGGTGACGGCCTTCTGCGACAGGCCGCTGGTGTCGCCGGCAATGCCGCCCAGCCAGTCGTTGATCGGCGAGGGCAGGATCTGCGCCTGCCTCGCCACTGCGCCCGTCAGTTCGGCCAGCCCACCCTGCTTCTTGATGGCATCCTGCGGATCGGGGTTGGCGGTCACGGTCTGCAGCACATTGGACAGCGCCGTCAGCGCCACGACGGCGGCATCGAGCGCCGGCGGCTGGCCGTCGACCTGCGCGATCGTGCCCTTGAGCGGCTTGAAATGCTCGGCCACCAGGCTGCCGGTCATGTCGACCTGATCGGCCGAGCCGGCGCGCGGCAGCAACTTCGCTCCCGTCTTCACCACCTTGCCCAGTTTGCCGAGCTTGCTCAAAAGCTTCGAGCCGGTCTTGGCGGCGCCGCCGCTCTTGTCGTCGGCCGCCGCGTCGTCGGAGCGGGTGAGGTCCGTCTCCTGCACCACGGCCGTCAACAGGCGCTTCAATGCCGAGTCGGCGCTGGACAGATCCTTGAGGTTCTCGCTGGCGACATTGAGGTCGGTCAGCGGCGCAAGCCGCATGTCGCGCAGGAAGGAATCCCACTGCGCGATATAGTCGTCGTAATAGAGCTTCAGGATATCTTCCGACAGCGCCGACACCGACGTCTCCGAATTCTCCGAACAGCCGCCGGCAAACACGGCGCGGTCGAGCGCTGCCTGGCCGGCGACATCCTCGACCCGGTCGAGAACGGCGTCATGGAAACCGGCATAGGTATAGGGGCCTGGAACGCCGACGCGCAGCGTCTTGTCGGAGCGGCGCGCGAACACCTTGGCGCCGTTCGGTCCGGCGAAATTGGCCGGCACCCATTCCTTGACCGCCGCCACTTCCGGGTCGGCCAGAAGCTGCTTATAGGCGCGCTCCGGCAGCGAGATCGTGCACACCGTCTTCAGCGCCTCGGCGACCAGTTCCTTGTCCGGGGCGATATAGCTGTCGTCGACCGCCATGCGGCGGATCGCGGCAAGCTGGTGCTCTTCGGCGTCCGCGGTGGGGAAGGGCGGCGCGGGCGCGAATTGCGGCAGGCTGTTCACCCACCAGTTCTGCACGAAATCGGTGTCCATCTGCGACAGGCCGGTCATCATGCGGTAGGTCTTCAGCGCGCCGAGCATGAAATCCGGGTCGCGGATCTGCCGCCACATCGTGGCTTCGAGCAGCGCGACCATATGCGGCTCCAGCACGTTGCGCAGCGCATGGTCGTAAGTGTCGGTCTGCGCCCGCACCAGCTCAGCCGAAGCGGTTGGGCCGAGCAGATTGTGGACGGCATCCGGCGGCGCGGTTCTCGCCGCCGCCACCGCGTCCATCGCCGCCAGCGCGCCGTCCATGGTCGGCTGCTCGACCGCGGCCGGCATGGCGGCGACGTCGGTCAGCGGCTGCTGCAAAGCCTCGAACTGGCCCGCCTGTTCGGTGATCGCATTGCGGTTGTCGAGATAGGACCAGGTGAACAGCCCGCCGGCGAGCAGCGCCGCGAGCGCGCAGGCCGCTGCCGCGCCGCGCCAGATCCAGGCGCGGCGACGCTGCGCCAGCGGATCGAACGTGCCGAGGCCGGCCTCCTTGAAGATCACTTCGGTAAGCAGATTGCGCAGGAAGAAGCTGCGCTTCTCGACGCGCGCCGCCGCCATGGCGCGACGCGGCGGCAGTCCGAAGGATGACGACAGCGCCGCGGTCAACCGGTCGATCGGCGCGCCTTCCTGTGTCGCCGAGGTCAGATAGAGGCCGCGCAGCCAGGCGGCTTCCTCGTAGCGGCTCTCGCCGAACATCGCCTCGACCAGCACCTGGATCGGCTCGGACAGGCTCGCCAGCTGCGCCGGGAAACGGAAGATCTCGGCGCGCTGGCCAAGCTTGTCCTCGTCTTCCAGCCGCGGCACCAGCCGCCGCTCCAGCTCGGCGGCGAGCCTGGCGAGCTCCGTCTGGATGGTGCCAGCGTTGACGCGGGCGTCGAGCGGAAAAGTCGTCCCCCACACCTGCTCGCGCGCCGTCGTCGACAGACCGCCGAAGAAGGCTTCGAAGCCTTTGATCAGGTCGGCCTTGGTCAGCATCAGGTAGACGGGCAGGCGGATCTCCAGCCGGTCGTTCAGCTCCGCCAGCCGGCGGCGGATTTTGCGGCCATGCGCCTTGATCGCCTCGTCGCCCTCCGACAGCGCGTCGATCGACAGTGCGACGATGACGCCGTTCAGCGCGCGGCGGCCCCGGTGCTTCTTCAACAGGTCGAGGAAGCCCAGCCATTCCGTCGCGTCGACATCCGGCTGGCTCTCCTGCTGGACATAGCGGCCGGCGGTGTCGATCAGCACCGCGTTCTCGGAAAAGAACCAGTCGCAATTGCGCGTGCCGCCGACGCCCTGCAGATCGTCGGTGAGGTCGATCGGGAAATTGAGTCCCGACTGGCGCAAGGCCGTGGTCTTGCCGGTGGCCGGCGGACCGACGATCACATACCAGGGCATCTCGCGCAGAAATTTCCGGCCGCCGAGCTTGCGCCGCTTGAGCTCGGCCATCACCTCGCCGAACTTGGCGCCGACGGCCGCGACGCTCTCCTCTCCAGGCGTGAGCTGCTTTTCCTGAACAGGCGCCGCGATCTCGGCGACGAACATGCGGTTGGCGCGGATCGCGCGGCGCTGCGCGATGATCAGCCAGATCAGCCACAGGATGATCAGCCCGGCGATGATGGCGATGCGCACATTCTCGGACTCGAACGGCGCGTAAGGGCCGACCTGCACGATCGGCCCGAACACCCAGATCAGCAGTGAAAGCAGCGCGATGCCGATCAGCGTCCACAGGAAACGCGATGTGATGACAGCCCAGAGGAAGCGCAGGATGAACATCTCAGAGCCTCTTCTCGACCAACACCTCGACGCGCCGGTTGAGCGCGCGGCCTTCCCGAGTGGAATTGTCGGCCACCGGATCGGTTTCGGCGCGACCCTCGGATGAGATGCTCTCCGGCGGCACGCCGGCTTGCACCAGAAGCTTGGCTATGGTCTCGGCGCGCGCTTCCGACAGGCGCTGGTTGCTGGCAAGCGGGTTCGACTTCTGCAGGCGCACATTGTCGGTATGGCCGACGACCGTGATCTTTCCGATCAGCTCCTTGTTGTCGAGGATAACCTTGGCGATCGACGCGATCAGCGGCTCGTAACCCTCGGTCAGCGTCGGCCGCGACGACTGGAACAGCTCGGGATTGGAGGATTGGATGATGAGCTTCGCCAGCGAGACGCTCTCGGTGCCGCTGAGCGCGCCTTTGAGGTCATCCGGCGCCGCGGCCTTGAACTCGGGCAGCAGCGCGAAATCGACCGGCTGCGGCGCTTCGGGTTCAGGAGCATCCTGCTTGGGCGCGGCGCGGGTGACGTCGCCGCGCGAGGCCGGCGGCAGCGTGCGCACCAGCGCGGAAAGCTCGACCGCCTGGCTGCTCAGGCCCATCGACAGGCCGACATAAGCGGCAGCGGCGACGACAATCGCGGCGAGCGCCATCACCCAGATCGGCACGATGAAACGCTGCGGCTCGTCGGAGGCGATCACGCCTTTCCAGTTCGGCGACAGCGGCGAATCCTCGGCATCCGCATTGCGCAAGAAGCGCGCCGCGGCTACCCGCACGGCGTTGAGCGAACGGTCGCCGGCGCGGCCGGGCACCCGGTATTTGCCGCGGAAGCCGAGCGCCAGGCAGTAATATTGCAGCTCCAGCATCTCGCGGTCGCGGTTGGGATGCCGCTCCAGCTCGTCGAGCCGCGTGAAGAACTGGGTGCCGGCATCGACGTCGCCGCGCAGCATGACCACAAGCGGCTGGCGCGGCCAGGCGCTGGCGCCGCCCCATGGCGTGTTGAGTGCGAGATCATCGAGCAGCGCCGCCACGGCCCAGGCCGCCTGGTCCGCGCGCTCCAGCGATGAGCCCGCGGCAACAGCGGCGTCGCGCGCCCGCACCAGCTCGTCGAGCAGGCGCGTGCGCATCACTTCCGGGTTCTCCGGCGCCAGCGCGCTTTCGAGCTCCGGCGCGAATTCGAGCAGCGGGGCGAAGATATTGATCAGCGTGTTGGGATGGGCGCGCGCCCGCTTGACCGGCGCGCCCGGCGCCAGCGGTGCCATCGGCCGGGGCGCCGCACCGGTCAGCCGGATGCGTGTGCGCTCGCGATCCTCCGACAGTCCGAAGGGATCATCCCGGCTCATGGCCTCACCTGTTCACCGAATAGCAGTCGACCTGCGGCTCGCTCGGCAGCACGCCGGAAACGCCGATGACGAAGCCCGGCGCGTCGAGCAGCGAGGCCCAATGCTCGCTCTTCTGGTCGAGCTCCAGGCACAGCCGGTCGCCGTCATAGGGGATCTCGCGCGGCTGCGAATGCAGCGGCTTCAGCGGAATGCCGGGCAGGCGTGACTTCCACAGGCCCTCGAACTGGTCGGCCGAGCCGACCGTCGCCTGGTTGACGAAGATCTTGCGCAGTGCGTCTTCCGAAAGCTCGGAGCCGACGCGGATGACGATGCGGCTGGCGACCAGCAGCTTCGGGTTGTCGATGCGCACCTTCCAGACATTGGTCGCGTGTCGCATGACTGGAAGCGCGCGCGATTTCGGCTCGATGTAGCGCAGGCTGAGGATCAGCGAACGCAAGGCGTCGGCCAGCGCCATATAGGCGGGGCCGGGCGCCATGTGGTCGTAGGCCGGCAACTCGCCGAGCCGCCGCGAGCTCGAGCCGTAGGTGGCCATCTCGCCGGCGAGGCCGGCAAGTTCGAGATAGAGCTCGGCCGGATGGAAGACGTCCTGCGCCAGCATATGCGCCAGCCGCGGCCGCGCGGCATTGGCGAGGTGCAGCATCAAAAGGTCCTCGACGCTGCGGCCGGCCCCGCCCATCACCATCTTGCCATGCGCCTCGGCGATCTGGTCGAGGCCGGTGACGACCTCCTGCAGCAATTGCCGGTACCAGTGCACGGCGCCGGTGATCAGCGTCGGCGGCAGGAAGGACTGGTCGAGCGAGACGCCGCCATCGGCGCGCACGCCCGTGATATCGGCGATCGGCAAGGCGGTATAGCCGCCGACCGATTTGCCGGGCGCCAGCAGCACCGCTTGCGGCCGGGCGATCTCGATTTCTTCCGGATCGGCGCCGCCCTGCACGGCGTCGCGCACCGGGACGATCTTGCCGTGGTAGCGCGCGCCCGTCGATTGAGCATGCGCCGGATCGAATCCGACGCCGCCGGGCGGCTCCAGCGGCAGCGCCACCAGCACCGGCCCGGCGCCGGTGTCGGCCGTGACCGGCAGCGGCTTCGGCGCATCCATCAGCTCCGGGATGGAGAAGGGCGTGCCGTCCGGGAAGATGCCCCGGGCGGATACGATCGACACTTGGCCGGCGTCGAGCAGCGACTGGTCGAGCGTCAGCTGCTGGAAGCCGAACGTATGGAGCTGGCCCGCCTGCAAGGCGCCGCGCACCATCCCCTCGAAGAACCGGTCCTGCTGCTGGAAATGCTGGGTCCTCAAGAAGAGTCCCTCGGACCACAGCACCCTGTTTGCGTCGCTCATGCTGCCACTCTCTGCACTGCCCTGTTGACGCTTCGCTAGGCGGATATGCCGCCTTTGCCGAGGCTGACATTGATGGTGAATTTCGACCCCGGCGAAACCGACTTGGTCGTGCGCCAGTTGCGTCCGCCGGGTTCGCGGATCAGCGCGACGAAGCCGAGCGCCGTGGCGTTCGGCTCGACCGTGATGGTCTTGGCCGCCGTCTTGCCCGGCGCGACCGAGATCGCGTCCGAGCCGATCAGGTCGGCGCCCAGCGCCGAGCCGGCATCGCCCTGCAGCGCGAAATAATCGGCCGAGTTGAACTTGCCGGTGCTGGCAAGCCGCATCACCAGAACCGTCACCGGCCGGTCGCCGCCGCCCGGTCCCGGATTCATGCCGGCGCCGCCGGTCACGTTGACCGAGATCACCGATGGTTTCGGCGGGCCGCTCTGGCAAGCCGCAAGCAGCCCCGTCGCGCCGAGAGCAACGATGAATTCGCGTCTGTCGATCATGTCCCTACTCCTCTTCGTAAGCGTCCCTGAAGTCTGCGCCGATCTCGCCCAGGAAGCTCGATTCCGCGCTCTGGGCGATGTCGCGATGGCGTTTCTGGTAGAGCTCCCACAGCTTGGCGTTGCGCCCGCCTGCGAGCAGATTGCCGATCGCGGAATTGGACTTGAGCTCTTCCTCGATCGCGGCCGGATCGAAACGGTCGATCATGCGCCGAAGCGCGGCCTGAACGCCGCGCCAGGCGCGCACGTGATGCTGCGCGAGGTCCTTGACAGCATCGCTGATCGCCGCCTCGCCGGAGAGAAAGCCGGGGCTGCGCTCGGCGATGATGGTGACGATGACATCCTCGACCGTCGGCAGGAATTTGAGCGGGTTGACTTCCGAAGAACCGACCACCGTCTGCGCGACGCGCGCGCTCCCCTTCTCTTCGGCGCGCTTGCGCAAGAGCTGCATCAGGCCGTCGAGCATCAGCCTGTATTCGCGGCCGAATTTCTCCATCTCGACGAGCGGATCGCGCCCGGGAAAGTCGGCCTCCTCGACGCCCATGCCGCGCAGGAATGCCGCGCGCAGCGCCATGTCGCTCGGCGCAGGCTGCGCTGCACGCGATGGCCTCGGCGCGGAAACAGGGCGAGGTTGCGGAGTAGGGGGT
>NZ_RZRY01000450.1:0-5328 GCF_003998035.1 Mesorhizobium sp. M2A.F.Ca.ET.039.01.1.1
CCATGGGTGAGCACCACGCCGAAGTCGGACGGGAAGTGACCGAGCACCGCCCACAGCCGCGCGCGCGGTTCCGGCGTCGGCAGCCGGCCCATCCAGGCCGAATGCATCTGGTTGACGGTGATCCGCGCCAGCTTGCGCAGCCGGGCCTTTTCGCGCTCGGCAGCAGTCTGGAATTTTAGGCGAGGCGTGCGCCCATGCGCGGCGACGCAATGGGCGTAGAGGAAGAGCTGCAGCATGGCGGGCGAGAAGGACGGGACGCTCATGCCGACATCCTCGCGAACAGAGGCGCGCCGGCGCCGGCCGCCCGAGCATCGAGTGCAGCGGCGCATGCGGGGTTGAGCCACAGAACTTCAACGCGCTCGCGCGCGCCGTCGGCAAAGGCCTTGGTTTCGATCCGGCGCCAGCCGGCCAGAGCGTCGTCATAGAGCGGGTCCGGATAACCGGACAGAACGACCATGCCTTTGAGACTGGCCAGGAAGCCGAGCAATTCGGCATGATCATCCCGGCTAAGTTCGTGCCGGTACATGCGCCAGGCGAGATCGTAGCGATTTCCACGAGCTCGAGTTTCCGGCAGGTACGGCGGGTCGACATAATGCAACGTCCCGGCGCTGTCGTGCTGCGCCATCACCACCTTGGCATCGCGGTTCTCGACCACGACGCCGGCGAGGCGCGCCACCATCGCCGCGAGCACATTCGGGTAATTCGCCCAGTCCTGCGCCGGCGTCGTGCCGGAGCGGTTCGAGTTCGAGCGAAAGCCAGTCGAACGATGACCCTTGTGCTGGCTGGCATGAGCGTTGCTGCCAAAACCCATGTAGGACCGCACCAGCAGCCGGCGCGAGCGCTCGATTGGATCTTCGGACGGCTGGTATGCGTCCTTGAATTCGACGCGTGCGAACGGCGTCAGCCGCAGAAGCCGCTCAAGCTCGGCGGCCGAGGTCGGGTCGCGCAGAACGCGGAACAGCGTCACGACCTCGTCGTCGAGATCGTTATAGACTTCACCATAAGAGCGGGGTTTACGCATAAGCATGCTGCCTCCCCCGCCAAAGGGCTCGACGTAGACGCGGTGCGCGGGGAAGTAGCCGAGTATCCACGGCGCGAGCTTCCATTTGCCGCCATGCCAACGAAGAACAGGACGCGTCGGCGCGCTCATGCAGGCACCGCCAGTCCGGTCTTTTCGACGAAGGCCTTTTCGATCGCCGCCTTGCCGGCCTCGATCGATTTCGCGCGCTTGTGCTCGCCCGTTACACGGCCGAGCCAGAACGACCAGGTGCACCCCTTCCCTTCGGGGAACACGGCGCCAACTTCGATCTCGCCAAGCTTGGCGAGGATCCGCCCTTTCTCGTGGGTCTGCTCCCAGACCAGCAGGCCCGGCTTGCATGGGGATACCGCTGTTTCCTGCTGTCCCGCCGCGCCGTCGACGGCAGCGGCCGGCTTCACGTCAGCAGGAGGGGCTTCGGGGCATTCTCCGCTCGCTTGCGGCTTGTCCTCTCGCGGCTCTCCCCGCTCGGATTCATTGCCCCACCGGTCCCAGCCGGGCCGCGCCTGGCGGGCGTTGAGTTCGATCTTCGGCGTGTTCGGCCAGTGCTTCTCGATCCAGGCGGCGAACACGTCGGGCTTGGCGGAATGCCGGCCGACATCGGCTTCGATCGCCATGTCGTCGCACCAGCTTTCGAGCTGATCGCCCATGGCCGGCGCCACCGGCTTGCCGCGCGTTGCGATGATCAGGATTTCGTGCTTGCCGCGGTTCCAGTAGCCGGTGGCGATCTTGTTCTTCAGCCACGCCCAATGCGAGACGTAGCGGGCATGCGCCTTGTTCGGCGCCAGATAGCCGGTGTTCGGGTCGCGCTCGATCCAGCAAAAGCCCCAGGCGTCGAGCACGCAAATGGCCTCGATCAGCATTGGCACCGTTGCCCACAGGAACAGCACGCAATCCTTGGCGGCCAACGCGCCGACATCGCGCTTCATCAGCGTCAGAAGATCGCTGGTCGGGTAATGATTGTCGGCGGCGCGATCCATGCCGGTGTCGGCCGAATAGGGATCGAACTGCCATTCCGGGTCGGCATAGATGACGCCGTATTTCTTCGCCGGCAGTTCCTTGTAGCCGGCCGCAAGCACGATCTCGCGAGCGTTGCGCCGTTCCTTCTTCTCGGCCTGTGCCTCGGCGCGAATGGTCTTCACCGCCGGCGCAATGGCGCGCTTAAGCGCTGCCCGCGTCGGCTCATCGCCGCTCTCAAGAATATCGTCCAGCGCCTCGCGCACGATCGCGGGGTTGCGGGCAATCGCGCTGCGCATCTGGCGCGCGTCGTGAATCTCCTTGCGGGTGAGCCCCACCTGCTTTGCCGTGAAACCGTTCCCGTCCGGAACGGTTTTCGGGCGACCGCCCTTGGCGGCGCCGGCCGGCTGCGCGGCGTCATATTCGTCGGCGAGCCGGCGCTTGGCCTGGCTCTCGATTTCCAGCGCGTCGGCCTGCACGCGATAAGTGGCGGCGATCAGCTCGTCATGCGCCTTCTTCGCCTTGCCGAGCCGCGCCGCGCGCTTGGCGGCGTCATAGACGGCGGCGGCCTTGTCGCGCGCGTCGAGCACCTCCGCGGCGGTCGTCGCGCGCGAAAGCGCCGCCGCCGCCTCTTGCACAAGAGACGGCAGCGGCTTGGCAGCGATGGCGACGGCCTTCGGCATCAGGCCGGCGAGCCGGCTTCGGGCGCGCCCTCGAAGGCAGGCAGGCCGGTTTCTTCCGAGGCGCGCTTGAGGTCATGGCCGACCTGCTCGCGCAGATAGAATTCCCAGCGGTAGAGCTGATAGAACCACACGACCTTGCCGCCATTGACGCGGTAGCGCAGCCGCGCCGGGATGCGCACCGCGTCGCCGTCGAGGAAGGCCGGCACCGACACCATGAAGATGCCGGGAACCACGATGGCCTCGCCCTTGGCATTCATATGCTCTTCGGCGAACTCCACCGTACGCTCGCCGCTCTGCAGGCGGACGCCCTGTTTGGCTCGGGCGGCGACGAACACTTCCAGATGCCGCGACAACGCGATGACTTCCGATGGCGTCGCCATCTTTTCCTTGAACAGCCGCTCATATTCGGAAACCTCGCCGTCAGTCGGCGCGGCCAGTTCCGCCGCATGCTCTTCGAGGAACGCGGCGAAGATTTCCTGGTCCATCGGCTTCGCGTTGGTGCCGACCCACGACTTGAACTCTTCGGTCAGCGGGAAGGCATAGACGATGCGATGCGAGCGGTTGCGCGCCGGCACGCCTTCCATGTCATAGTCGAGCACCGCCGTGATCTTCGGATCCGGCCACATCGTCTTGCCGAACAGTGCCGAGTGCTCGTCCTGATGCCGCTTCGTCAGTTCGATGAAGCTCGCCAGCGTCTCGACCGTGGCGGTGCCCTTGCGCCGGTCCGGCGCCTGGCGGAATTCCTCGATCAGGCCTTTCACCGATTTGAAAGCCTGCGACTTGCGGTCGAAGGCCACCGGCACGCTTGCCGGGAGGCCGGTAAAGTCTCTGGTGTCGACAAGCAGGATGGTCGGCACTGCTGCTTCGGTGGCTAAAGTCTTGACCAGGTCGATGCCATGGGCATCGAGCGCTGAATCTTCAGTCTTGGACATGCGATGTTCCTTTCAGGGTTGCAGGCTTGGAAAGTGTCAGGCGGTTTCCCGCTCGTCGTCCTCGTCGTCGGCGTCGTGGACTTTCCGGGCGGGGAACATGTCGATCTGGTTCGGGTGCTCGACCGACAGCGCGCCGTCGATCGACCAGAACGGCGTCTTCATGAACTTGACGGTGTCGGGCAGTTTCGACTTGGCATCGGCCTTCACGTCGATGCGGCCAAGCTCGTAATCGAGCGTGATCGTCACGGTGATCTTGGCCTGGCACTTGTCGGCCGGCGAGGCTTCCAGCGCCTCGATCGCTTCGCCGAGAAGCTTGTCGCAGTGGCGCGAGAAATCGCCCCGCGAAAGCAGCCCGATCATCTGCCGGAATGAACGAAGGACACTCATGTTTTTCCTCTCCGAGGGTTGGGGGTTACGAAGCCTTGCCGATCTCGCGCTCGACGCGGCGGGCGATGCGCTCAAGCTCGTCGACCCGTTCGGACAGCCGGCGCGCCTCTTCGAGCTGCGCGGTGGCCGAGCGGCAAAGGTTCTTCATGTCGGCGATGACGGGCGCCGCCTTGGCGAGGAAGTCGTCGAACTCGGCGTTCGAGCCTTCCGGCCCGAACAGCTCCTCGCGCACCTGCGCCACCCAGGCGCGCGGCACGCCGAGGTCGCGGGCTACAGCGGCATCGGTCCAAGGCGCGGCGTAGCCGGTCTTATCGTCGAGGTAGAGTTCGTCGACCTTGGCAAAGATGATGCGGCGGTCCTCGCGCGACATCTCGCGCGGCGCTTCCGGCTTGGCTTCCATGGGAACCACCTTCAGAACTGGTTTTGAGAGACGCGTCGTGCAGTCCGGGCAGCGGTCGGCGGTGGCGCGCGCGCCGACTGTCCAGCCATGCGCCCGGAAATATTGTTCGGCGGCTTCCGGCGGCTTGCGCGTGGCGCCGGTCTGCTTGAAATGCGCCACGACCCCGCACTTGCACTCGATCACCGACGTGGCGACGGTGCGGTCGCCATGCTGGATCCGGCCGGAGGGGAAGTGGCGCGAGGACATCTATTCGCCCACGACTTTCAGCCCGCCGGCGGCCTTCGCGCCGGCAAGCACCTTGCGATATTCGGCGATGGCGTTGTTCACCTTGGCGAGCGAGCGGTCGATCTGCGCGCTTTCGGCCGGCGTCAACTGGCCGTCGGCGAAGGCGAGCGCGCCCTCGCTCATCAACTCGCCCATGCGCACGACCGCTTCCGCATGTGCCGCCATGACCGAGCCGTTCGCGGCCACCGCCTCGACGTCGGCGAAGCGCCGGCCACGCGCCGCACAGATGGCCTCGCTCATGTCGAACCGGCCGCATTCCTCCTCGAGCGCGAACACCGCGTCGAGCGGCATCAGCTCCGGCGCGTCCGCATTGGCCCAGCGGCCAACCTGCGACTTGCTGTAGGAACAGATATCGGCCGCGCGCTCGATGCCGCCGGCGGCGGTGATCAGGTCGCGCTGCTTGGCCTTGAGCAGGAAGTGGCGGGCATTCGCGTTCGGTACCATTGTGGCCTCCTCGTCAGGCGCAAAAGGTTTCCCGCGCCGGGAAAACCCGGCGTCGTTTCCCGTGGTGGGAAAGGGTTTGTGGAGTCAGTGTGCGGGCGTCAGTTCACAGGAGGCCCGCAACAAAATGTGCTCATGGTCCGCCGCTCCGGAATCGGTTGGCCGCCTTGCGGGCGTAGCCCGGCAGGTCGGCGATATCTCCAATGT
>NZ_RZRY01000451.1:0-5317 GCF_003998035.1 Mesorhizobium sp. M2A.F.Ca.ET.039.01.1.1
GTCAAGGAGAAGCGCGAGGTGTTGCAGATGTGGTCAAATCACATCGAATGGCTGATCAAGCAGGCTGCGGATGACGCTCTGGCGGCGTAGCTGCTGGCATGGGCGGAAGATGCGGCGCAACAATCGTCAGAGCCTCATCGAATTGGAGATCATGCTTGACCAGCAAATGCGCGGCCAATGCTTCGATGGCTGACCAGTGATCGAGTACTAGCCGGGCCGTGCGATCTTCGATCCGCCTCCAACGGGGGCGGCGCGGCATCAGGAACCGCAACTCACCATAGATTCGCTTGGCATCCGCGTAGTCGCTGCTCCCCTCATTCCCATCGGACGCATTCATCGCCATATCGCGCGGGTCCAGATAGCCTTCGAATGCGGATTCTGCAAAAGGACCTGCCAGACACGCAACTATCTCTTGGATCGCTTCATCGCGTTGGAAATGTCGATCCATATCGTTCTCGAAAATCGGCTTTAGCTCCGAGGTGAATCCTTGCGCTGAATAGAAAACCGTGCCTTCGACAAAACCACCGCACTCTCCGTCACCGGCGTCGGGGTAAATACTAACACTTGAGAAAGCAGGGAGTTCACGGTCGTCGTCGAACATCTGACGGTGCAAAACGATGGCGGCCACCGCGTGCCCGGCTTCGTGATGCGCCACAGACGGGAGAAGATATTGGGAGGCTACATTCATGCGGTGCGGCTCTCAGATCTAGTTTCCATCCAAGCCCTGATATCGGATTCAAGCCATGCGACTCGGCCGGGGGAGATGCGACGCCGCTTAGGGAACAGGCCTGCCTTCAGAGTCGCGCGGTCGCGCTCGAACTGCGTTCCACTGAAGTGCTTCAGGGTCTTTGCCGACTGGCCGGCGGCCCAGGCAAGTGCCCGCTCGCCTTCCACATCTTCAAGCCAAAGATAGAGATCGTCGTCGGGAGCATCCAGCGTTGGACGGACATCAAATGCGTTCATGTCCGGACAGCCTTCAGAAAGAAGGGATAGAGGCTTCCGTTTGATCGGGAACGCTTAGTGTTGGTAGCGGCGCCCACATGTTCGAAAAGCGTGATCATTGATGAGTTCTTCCAGTCGGTGCGGCATCGCAGTGCTTTTGCGCATAGGACCGCAATTGTCGTGCCAACTGGGAAAATCGTTTCGGAACAACGTGATCGCTCTGGCAGCGTTGTGTCAGATGTCCGACATCGTCGAGAATCCGACAACGAGTGCTCCTCCTAATCACCGGATCAACCTCCGGCGCCAGTCGGTGACACCGCATTCCTCTGTCTTTCCAGGAGACGGCGTGGACATCAATGCCGTTCCTCACCGAACCCGCCTCCTAGCCCTTCGCCCATACGTCACGGCCGCCCCCCGGTTTGGCTTCAACCTGAAGGATTACGGCGTCCTCTTCGCAGAGAAGATCGGGTTGTTCGTGGCGCGCGCAGCGGAGCCCAAGGAGCTTTTCTGGGTTGCGGATACTGGCATGTCGATATTACGACCGTGTGTCCTTCGACAAGCTTGGTGGCTTCTTCAACCAGAATCTCGCCGCGGAGATCGAATCGTTATCTGCGCCGCAAAGTGCGGCCGGTGAGCGGCGTGGCCCTGCGTTCCAGTTGGCCACGGTCCTCGCTGGGACGAGCAAGTAAATGGCTTGCGCAGCAACGGTGCGATCACACCTGGAGCACGGCGTCATCAGGAAAGCGCCATCCTTGTGCGCCCACGACACCCTGGTCGCCATCGGCCGCATCGCGGGGGGGCACTGTGGGCGATAACCATTCATTGATCTGGGCGATTGAGGGTTCTGCCGGGGCGCTATTGCTGCTCGGTAGGGCTGCGGGCTGGCGAGTCTACCAAGGCGAGCAACGACAGGCGAGACGGCAGACATTACGTGACGGAACTTGATATTGCAGTGCAGCAAGCGTAGAGCACCGCGCGCTTATCGGAGTGTCGTCCATGGCCCTTACCAATGCTGGTAACGAGGCAGAACCTGTCGAACAATCGAGCCATTCTGAGGTCGAGCAGCACAGCACCAAGGCGCTGATGTCGGGCGCACTAGGTGTCGTTTATGGCGATATAGGCACCAGCCCGATCTATGCATTTCGCGAGGCGTTGCATGCATCAGCGGGTGGCAACGTCGCCAGCCGTGGCGACATCCTCGGCGTACTCTCGCTGATCATCTGGTCCCTGACGATCACCGTGACGATCAAATACATCATGTTCGTGCTCCGCGCCGACAATCGAGGCGAGGGCGGAGTGCTGTCGCTTATGGCGCTGGCGCGCAACAGTTTCCCGACCTGCTCTGCGGTGATCCTCGGCATCGGCATCGGCATCGGCATCGTCGGCGCGGCGCTTTTTTTTGGCGACGCCGTCATTACGCCGGCAATCTCGGTACTGTCGGCGGTCGAAGGTATGAATGTCGTCACGCCGACGTTCCAGCCCTATGTGGTGCCGCTGACACTGGCCATCCTGGCGATCGTGTTTGCGGTACAGCGGTTTGGCACCGGCGGCGTAGGATTGGTGTTCGGACCCGTTACCGCGCTGTGGTTCCTGGCCATCGGCCTTTCCGGGCTCAACCACATCATGGACGACCCGGAAATCCTGCTGGCAATCAGCCCGCATTACATCGTGTCGTTCCTGGTCAACTCGCCTGACGTCGCCTTCGTTACGGTTGGTGCAGTCTTCCTCGCCGTCACCGGAGCCGAGGCGCTCTACGCCGACCTCGGCCATTTCGGCCGCAAGCCGATCGTGCTCGCCTGGCTGGCGATCGTGTTCCCTTGTCTGTTGCTCAATTATGTCGGGCAAGGCGCCTTCGTGCTGGCAAATGGCGGCGTTGTCGGTCATCCGTTCTTCGAGATGAACCAGGGCTGGACGCTTATTCCGATGGTCGTGCTTGCCACGGCGGCGACCGTGATCGCCTGCCAGGCGGTGATCTCCGGCGCCTTTTCGCTGACCAGGCAAGCGGTACAGCTCAACATGCTGCCGCGTTTCGTCATCCAGCACACGTCGGAAAAACAGTCGGGCCAGATCTATCTGCCGCGCATCAACCTGATGCTGGCGCTGGTGGTGATGCTGCTGGTGGTCGGCTTCGGCGAATCCAGCCGGCTGGCCTCGGCCTACGGTATTTCGGTGACCGGCAATATGCTGGTGACGAACATACTGCTTTTTGTTGTGATGACGCGCATCTGGAAATGGCCGCTCGGCGTCGCGATAGCCTTAATGGCGGTGTTCGTCTTCATCGATACCGGCTTCTTTGCAGCTAACATCGTCAAGGTATTCGAAGGCGGCTGGGCCTCGCTTGCCATTGCCGCAGTGATCGTGATGACCATGTGGACTTGGATAAGAGGCAGCAGGTATCTATTTGACAAGACGCGCAGGAACCAGATTCCGCTCGATTTCCTTGCGGGCAATCTGTTGAAGAAGAAACCGCAGCTGGTGTCCGGTACGGCCGTGTTCCTGACCAGCGATCCCGCCAGTGCGCCGACCGCGTTGATGCACAGCCTGAAGCACTACAAGGCGCTGCACGAACAGAACGTCATCCTCTCTGTGGTGACGGCGCAGCAGCCCGTGGTGCCCGACAGCGAGCGGATCAAGATGGAAACGATCAATGAGCTGTTCATGCGGGTGACACTGACCTTCGGCTACATGGAACAGCCTAACATCCCGCGTGCGCTGGCGATCTGCCGCAAGCAGGGTTGGAAGTTCGACATCATGACGACGTCCTTCTTCCTGTCGCGTCGCTCGCTCAAGGCGTCACCCAACTCCGGCATGCCGGTGTGGCAGGACAAGCTGTTCATCGGCTTGGCGCGCACGGCCGCCGACGCGACGGAGTATTTCCAGATCCCGACCGGACGTGTGGTCGAGATCGGAACGCAAGTGGCCGTTTAGGTATGCCCGGTTAAGCAGAATCAATTGGCATTTCGCGAGCCGGTGAATGCCTGACCGGGCGGAGGCCACGATGCTTGCGCCAAACTGGGGTCCGGTTCCAGGCCTGAAGCTTCCGGCCCCGAAAGCCGTCCTTTACGCCTGCGATCATTTCCGTTCCGCATTGTCTTGCCGACCCACCAGTCGAGATGCGCTGAAACGACCTCGCCGGGCAGCAACTTATCATTTGAACCTAATCGATGTGCCGCAAGTCCGACCTTCATTCTTCAGTTCACAGGCTAGCGTTGCCAAAATCGGCGTGCCGCCTAACCGGCGCCGCACCGTGACCTGTCAGGATGCTATGCAGGCGCGAGGCAGAAGCTGGCTCGAGGCCGCCGGCCTGGTGCTGGTCCGGCAGCGGCCGGGCTCGGCCAAAGGCTTCATGTTCCTCTGGAGGATGAGACGGGTGCGGCAAACGTCGTCGTCTGGGTCAAGATCTCTCGAGAAATTCCGGCGCGTGCTTCTTGCTTCGGCCATGCTCGGCGTCCGCGGACGCATCCGACGGAAGAGGAGGTGGTGCACCTCGTCGCCCACGAGCTGACCGATCTGTCGGCCGGGCTGGCCAGCGTGGGAAACCGCAAGACGCCGTTTCCGTTGCCGCACGGCCGAGGGACGAGGCTCATCACGGCGGATCGGGCATCGATCCGCGCGGCATGCCGAAGGGGCGCGACATCGTCGATGCAGTATGACCATATCGACCCTATCAAGTTCAAGACGCGTAACTTCCGGTAGCGCTTCCGGAGGCCACTTCAGCAGCATGTTGTGCACACTTTTGTCGGACCCTGTTAACTGCCGATTGGCAGCAGGTCACCCCGTGCCGGATCCCAAATGTCGTCGCTCTCAAGCGCAACGACTGCCCGCACCCTTTTTAAGTCAGCGAGCACCTCCACCGCCGGACGCCGCCCCGTTTCCTGAGCCGCGGCGTAACGGGTGTATTTGTGACTGTCCGGCTCAAACCACTTCAACGATTCCAAAGTAGCCATGGCATCGCCCTTGCGGCTGCGCGTGATGCGAATGATCGTGATCCCATCCTAAGCGCTCGCGTCGAATGGAGACACGCTGCCAACGCTTCATCTGCTCTACCCCATCTTTGTTCCAAGGCGGTCGGATCATCTCAATGAGCCCTGCCTCGGGGTGGCCAAAGCATGCATATTTATCGTTCGGCCCCGCATCGAATTATCATCTGCGATGTGGGACTCGATCTTGGGTTGGCGACGGCTTCGCTCCGGGAGTAGACGTCGGACCACTGATAAGTGCCGGACCTTCTCCACAATTTCTCGGCGGACTCATCGTGAACGCTCGATTGGACGTAAATGCGGTTCGCGGAAACGCAGGTCTGGCCGGCATTGCGGAACTTCGCCTGGACCGCACCGTCAACAGCACCGTCAATGTCGGCATCATCGAAGATGAT